>CAYVGM010000287.1:0-3288 GCA_964451125.1 uncultured Chitinophagales bacterium | reverse complement strand
AAACGCCTTACATCTGTTCTAACATATAACATTTCTAATGTTTCAGGATCTGTAATAACGCTTATGTCTTTATCAAAAACTGGTTCTGTAAAACTAGTAATTAAAACATCTTTAATAGAACTATCTCTTAGTAATGAATCCTTTGAAAAATGAGTCATTATACTTGTGAACTTAATGTTGTTTTCCCATAGTTTATTAGCTACTATGTCTGTCATTTTTTCCTTTTTTTCTTCTAATGTCATAATATTTATTGTTTAATAATGATTTTACTAATATCAATTCCTGCATCAATACATTTGTCTTCAAACTGTTCTTTGAAATACTTTTTACTAAATTCAATATCATCTTCAAGCCATCTTCCTTTGCCAAATTTTTTAACCCAAAGTGCTTGTTCTTCTAGTATTTTATCTAATACATACTTTTCTTTGATGTATTTACTAATTAATTGGTCATGTTGAGGAATTACTTTGTTGGCAAATGGCAATACTACTTCTTCTGCTTGCCCTCTTAAATAATTTGCTTGTCCTCTCCTTAAAAAGTCTTCAAAATGCATGGATTCGTGAAATAATTCTAAATCAGTTGCTCCTTCTTGTATCCAAATAGTTGGCGGGATAGTACGTGCAGAAAATGCAGCTCCACACTTATGTTTAGCAAAATATTCAATCATCTTTTTATCTTCTGTAAAATATCGTATTTTCCCTCCAAGTTTAGATATTTCATCTGCCCATTTATCTACTTCTAATTTAGTTAAACGAATGCCATCTAGTTTTTTACCTATATGATCTACATTCTGCCAAATCATCTCCCAAGCCCAACTCTTTTTTAATGGCTGCAAGTAGTTGCTCTACCCATTCGTCTAGGGCTTTAAAGGCAACTTTGCTTTTTAAGGACTCAAAGAACTCTTTAATTAGCAGATGTGTTGATTCGCTAATTTGATGATGAAAATAAATAAGATTTTTTGATTTATGAAACTGCCCTTTTTTATTGATAGTTTGGTATGTTGTTATTGAAACAAGCTAAAATGAAATAAAAAACGTCTCGTTTAAAACGAGACGTTGAAATGTTGTGTAGTAAGTTTTAGTTGATTATTTCAATCTTACCGTCATGCGGAAAGTTACTGTGTAATTTTCATTAATAAATTGTCGTATTTCTTCTTTTTCTTCTACAGTAAGATTTTCATTAAACTTAACTCTATCCTGTTCTAATATAAAAATTTCTTTTAACTCAGGGCAGTTTTCAAACAGTTTGGAATACATTTTATAATCAACATCATCAATAAGCATATACTCAGCAGTATGTTGTTTTTTATCAGGAATTAAGTCTTTACTAATAAATTTCTGCCAAACCAATAGCCTTCCAATCATTACTGACAATTCTGACAGTTCTTGTTTTTTGTCGGCAAGTATAAGATATTTTGAGACTTGCATTGTTTTTTTAAACACAATTAGTTCGTGTATTAATTCTTCTATTATTTGTTTCATATTTATTTCTTTTAAAATTCTTTATCATAATAAGTTAAAATGTGCTTCAGCATTTCTTCTATGGTTTCAAAGTCTTTGCTTGTACCTGTTGATTGTTGAAATTGACGTTCATAGAAATAAGCTCGTTTCTCAAAAGAATGATTATCACCTAAAATTTGCAATATTTCATCTTCGGTTTTACCTGCTTTATATAGCTCTTCAGCTTTTAAAATATCCAACACATGTGTTCCTTCATGTACTAACTCGCTCATAAAACCGTCAATGGGTTTTGATGCTTTGTAATATGTTTGCCCATCAAAAGTAAATGCTTGTGTAAATCGGATTCTTTCAAGTGCCTCATTATTTAGCTTGTTATTTTTCTTGTAATAGTTGATTAGCAATTCTTCAAATTCTGCATCTTCAAGAATATTTAGAATCATCTTTCGTTCTTTAATAGCCGTTACTATTTTGTTGGCTTGTTCGGTATGTCCTACCATAGCATCTAATATTTTTTCTATCTTAATACTACCTATTGGCTTTCCTTTGTATTTTTTAAGAAAATCATCATATACTTTTTTCTTTGGACTAAGTGGTGCTATATCATCTAGTACCTCATCACTAATGCCCAACTCTTTTTTAATGGCAGCAAGCAGTTGCTCTACCCATTCGTCTATGGCTTTAAAGGCGGCTTTGCTTTTTAAGGACTCAAAGAACTTGCTGAGTTTATAAATTAAATTGTAAAAGAACTCTTTGCTAATATTTATCGTAGCTTTTATGCCGTTGGCTATGCTCTCGGCGGGGTTGCGCAGAAATTTGAACAGTGTCTGTATCAAGTCTTCTACTGCTGCCACTCCGCCCGTACACAATGCCTCTAACAGCAATTGTATAATAAATCCTACTATATTACCACAAACATAAGCAATTTTCACTAAAGAGGTGTCTAACTTCTTTAGTAACTTTTTTAAATCGGTTTCGGTAATTTGTTTTAAAAGTTTATATACACCCACTACAAATTTAAAAGGCAGTTTTACACACTTCCACAAAAAACCTATTAAATCAAATTCAATGATGGCCTCAAAAATATTCTCAAATACTTCTACCAACATCGACGCAGCAAACAATATATCGGATGCGCCTTTATTGAGCGCGGCTATTGCATAACATACTAATCCTATAAGTTGGAAAACGCCATTAATGGCATCTATAAAACCGTTTATAATGCCACACAGATAGGCATTGAACATTTGCGTGCCAAGTGCCAGTAGTTTGGAAAGCCAATCTGAGTCGTTAAATACTTTGCGCGCATCTTTTAGCTTGGTATTTAGTGTTTTTAATATTGTATGAAATTTCCTGTTTAACGTATTTGGAAAATATTGCGTGATAAACTTATAAAATGCATCTATTCTGCTTTCTATTTTATCAAACATATCATCTATTGTTTTCTGTACAAGCTTAAAGTGGTTGTCAGGTTTTACTTTTGCCCTTATGCTTTGCTGTACCAAAAGCTCTAATCCTCTGCTTCCAAATAAAGGATAATAACCCCTGGCTTCAGGATTCCAACGATTTTCGGCTATTTTCAATTCTTCTAAAAAATCAGGAATGGTATTTTTAAAAACATCGCCCATTTTGCTGAATGCTATTCCACTGATATAACTTACCGGATTTGAGATTTTGTTAAGCACCCTCAATATATACCGAAACTTATTCTTCAGGTTGCCATCATTAATCAGATCAATTATCTCATCTTTTGATATTTTCACTTGGTGCGCTTCTGAAAATTCATAAATTTGTGTAAAGGGTAGTTTTGATGTAATTATCCTTTCTCCAA
>CAYVGM010000286.1:0-3307 GCA_964451125.1 uncultured Chitinophagales bacterium | reverse complement strand
AGCGTAACCCAGATAAATGGGGGCGCGTTACAGTTGGCAGCAACATTCCAATTGTGAGCGAAGCGGATGCGCGCGCAGCCAGACCAGATTACTTTTTAGTGCTGCCCTGGCACTTTTTGGAAGAATTTATGGCGCGCGAACATGACTATCTTTACAACGGCGGGCGTTTTATTGTGCCATTTCCATACTTTACATTAATTTAGATAATTATGTTTAATGTCTTAAAAACAAAATCTCAAATTCTTGATGCTCGAGATGAGCTAAAAAAGAAAGGGCTTTCGCATACTTCAAATGCTCTGTCCACCTATTTACGCAGAAAAAAAATTATTTCTGGTATCAGTATTGGGGATATTCGCAAAAGTTGGGATATACAATCTGCTCTTAAGGTTATCGAAGAAGTTCTTCCTGCGAATTCTCCGATATTAGATATTGGAGCGTATGCCTCAGAAATATTGTGTTGTTTACACGTTTCTGGTTATACAAATCTCACCGGAGTGGATATAAATCCGAATTTGCACGCAATGCCATACGCCGACAAAATTCAATGGATTGAGGGGAACTTTTTTAAAGTGCCGCGCCCAAACGAATCGTATTCTGCCATTACAGCAATTTCTGTTATTGAGCATGGATTTGAAGCCGACAAATTACTTGCGGAAGTATCCAGGTTATTAAAAAAGGATGGATTATTCGTGGCAACTTTCGACTATTGGCCCGAAAAAATCAATACAGATGGAATAAATATTTTTGATGTCTTGGACTATATTTTCATCTAAAGAAATGGAAGATTTTTTTAATAAAGCCGAATCTTATGGTCTTTTTTCTTACGGCGATAAGAATTACGAAGCAAGCGACATAATTATCAAAATGGGAAAATACCAATATACATTTGGCATGTTTGCTTTGCAAAAACGATGAAGGTATTCATTCTTGATGACACATTTACCTCAAAAGCTGGTCATAATGCTTCGTATAACTTTGCAATTGCGCAGGAATTTATACGGCAAGGTTATGAAGTCGCTATCATTGCTCAACATGGCGCATTAGTTCATGAATCGGAAGATACAAAAGGACTGATACACCCTGATTTCACGCGATATGGTGCCGAAATTCAATTAAACCAATTATCTTTTCTTCCTCATCATTTACATTTATTTTTCCGGCTTTTGTTTGGCAATATTGGACATTTGTTGGATTTAGTAAAAAATGTCTCTTCTCAAATCACAAATGGCGACATTGTGATCGTAAGCATGTATCACTCTTATCATGCCACAGCTTATGCAATTTGGCTTACTCTTCTGTTATTGCAAAATAAACGTATACATCTTAGGTTAATCTTTCACAATATACAATCTTTCAAACTATTGCGTTATGAAATTAAACTATTTGATCTATGCGGAAAATCTCATGATGTTCAGTTTTGTTCTCAAACTCAAGCTCTTGCAGACCAATTTTTAAGTAATTGTCAACTTCGTTCCACAACGTTGCCATTTCCCTATAACAACAAAATTGAAATTGTAGATGGATTTATTCATGACGGCGTTCATTCTGTTAAAACAACATATGTAGGAGTTGCGTTACAGGCAAAAGGTTTTGACATTCTTGTCACTGCCCTTGAATCATCATCTGATTTGCTTAACTCAGGAAAGATGTATTGTGTTGTTCAGGAAAATATTCTTTATCCTGACCAGCTTTTATCTAATTCATCGCGGAACCTTTTAGAGCTTTCAACTCGCTTTCCACATGGTTTAAGAATTATTCATGGAGCGTTGCCAAATGAACAATACCAGCGCCTTTTACAGGAAACTGAATTAATACTACTGCCTCACCGGGCTGCATCATATCGCTATGCGCGTTCAGGAACATACATAGAAGCAATTGCTTTAGGTATTCCGGTAATTACTTCAAATGGCACATTTATGGCCCAAGAGTTGGAAATGTTCGGCTCTGGAATAATTTTTGAGGATGGCGATGCTGATTCTCTTGCAAATGCCTTCCGCGAAGCAATTGAGAATTTTGGAAGCCTGAAACAGAATGCCGTTTTGAATAGAAAAAACTGGCTAGAAATTCACAATCCTAAAAATTTTGTAAAAACGCTTTTAAATACTTTTAGTTAAAGCTGATCTGCACCAAAATTGTTTTGGCGTGCTAAGGCATATTGTTTTTTGACAAGTCTAGTTTGCGTATTATTGAATGTATATGCACAATGCGGATAAGAAAACTCTATTGCTTTTGTTAATACGAAATCTATGAAAGAACCTTTGTTATCCATCTGTATTGCTACTTTAAATCGCGCGAACTTTATTGGGCAAACGCTAAACAGCATTGTCAGCCAAATGACAGAGGATGTCGAAATTGTCATCGTAGATGGCGCCTCGGTTGATGCTACACCAGATATCGTGGCTGAATATCAATCTAAATACCCACAGATAAAATATGTAAGATTGACGAAAAAAGGCGGGGTGGATCGAGACTACGACAAAGCTGTAAGGAGTGCAATAGGCGAGTATTGTTGGTTATTTTCCGACGATGATATTCTTGCGCAAGGCGCGTTGGAATCTGTTTTAAATCTTGTCTCAAGTAAAAAACCACAAGCAATTCTCGTAAATGCCAGCGTATGGAATCAAGATTTATCAGTCAAATTGCAAGAACGCAGATTAGAAGGTGAGATCAGAGAATACTACGAGAGATCAACCTCCACACAGTTTTTTATTGACACCGTGATGTTTGCCACCTTTATAGGATGCGTGGTCGTAAAGAAAGACTTTTGGCTAAAAAATTTCTCCGAGCGATTTTTAGGCAGCGAATTTATTCATCTGGGCATTTTATACAACAGTCCATTAGAAGGTGAAGTGCATATTCTGAGCAATCCACTCATTCGCATTCGCTATGGAATTGCTTCGTGGAAATCACGTCAGTTTCGCATCTGGCTTGTTCAATTTCCAGACCTCATTAATAGTTTTGAGTGGTTGCCTCGAAGCACGCGACGTAAATATATACCCATTTCTATTTTTGGAGCCTTCAAACAAGTAATGAAGTTTAGAGCGAGTGGCGCGCTTAACGTCTCGTCCGTTTTTCGTTCAATTTTCCCTCTAAAATGTTCTAACTGGATAAAATTTTGGTCATTAATATTTCTTTTTGTGCCTCAAACTATTGTTGCGAAGATAGTTCGGTATTATTTTTATCGGGTGCGTCCAAATAGTAAAATGCTGATGGATTTTGAAACCAATTGATCAAATCGCTTGCAGATATGAATCCCCCTATCCGGTTTTTTACAATTGTGGCTCGTAATTATTTGGCATATGCAAAG
>CAYVGM010000285.1:0-3333 GCA_964451125.1 uncultured Chitinophagales bacterium | reverse complement strand
TCGCCCTTGGCAAACTGTTCCTGCAGTTTTTGTAAAAGTGTTTCCACTCTTTCCATAATCCGGGTTGATTTTCAGTGTAAATAGCGGGTGAAATTTTGTTTTGGTTAATGGGCCAAAACCATAATCTTTGCAACCGTTGCGATAAAGTTACAAACAGAATTTTAAACAGCATTACAAATGTTTATTGAACCGAATTTAAAGGGCGAAAGGCGTGGCTGGATAGAAGTGATTTGCGGCAGCATGTTCAGCGGCAAAACAGAAGAATTGATACGCCGCCTTAAGAGGGTGAAAATTGCCAACCTGAAGGTGGAGATTTTTAAACCGGCTATCGACACCCGTTATGATGAAGTAAAAATTGTAAGCCATGACACCAATTATATTCACAGCACGCCTGTTGACAGCTCACAAAATATTTTGCTGCTGGCGCAGGATGTTGATGTGGTGGGTATTGATGAAGCACAGTTTTTTGACGCTGAAATTGCAAATGTATGTGAAGCATTGGCTTTACGTGGCATGAGGGTAATTGTTGCTGGCCTGGATATGGATTATCTCGGTAACCCTTTTGGGCAAATGCCAAACCTGCTTGCCAAGGCAGATTATATTACCAAGCTGCATGCAATATGTGTGAAGTGCGGCAATATTGCCAACATCAGCTACCGCAAAACAAAAACCGAAGGGCAGATTTTATTGGGAGAAAAAGATGTGTATGAACCGAGGTGCAGGCATTGTTGCCAATTAGAGGATTAAAATTTATAAAGTATAAATTTACAATGGGCGCCTTCGGCGCCCATTGTTGTATCAAAGAATATTATACAATTTCAAATACTGCAACAGCATAATCGTCTTCCCATCTTTAATCTCTCCTGTTTCAATCATTATCATCGCATCATCAAATTTTAATTCCAGCACTTCAATATTTTCCTGTTCATGGTCAAGCCCGCCACCATCATTTACTTTCATATCTTTTGAATATTCTGCAATAAAGAAGTATAATATCTCTGTAACAGAACCTGGTGACATGTAAGCTTCAAAAATCTTTTTTACTTCCGAAATTTTGTAGCCTGTTTCTTCCTCTGTTTCTCTTTTAATACAATCTTCTGCATTGTCTTTGTCTAATAAGCCAGCGCAGGCTTCTATCAGCATACCATCAGCATTGCCATTAATATAAGTTGGCAAACGGAATTGCCTGGTGAGAATAACAGTCTTTGATTCTTTGTTGTATAATAAAATTACAGCGCCATTGCCACGGTCATAAGCTTCCCGGTTTAATGTTTTCCATTCACCATTGGTTAAAAAATCGTAGGTGATTTTTTTAAGTGTGTACCAGTTGTTAGAGAGGATTTCTGTTGAGAGGTTTTTTACTCTTTCGTTCATTTATTTCTTTTTAATGATAATTTTTTACACTGGCCCTAATCCATCTCTTACAAAAATGCTAAAGCTGATTATAAAAAGCAAAAGTGAAATACAAAAAGCAATGGCCAAACCAATTAACACTGTTGAGACTGTCAATCTTTTCGTTCTGTAATAAACCAATGGAATTGTAATAAGAGGCGTTACAAACATGGAAAACCATAATATTTGTCCAATAATATCCAGCACAACTTTACCTTATTTGACTAATTATTGTGTCACTTAATAATGCTGCCCACTTTGCATACTCTTTTCCTGAAGGATGCAATTTATCGCCGGCTAAAAACTCATCTTTATGTCCATCTTTTCTTTGTGATGATGTGATATCAATAAAATGAGTTTTATATTTTTTACTTACAGACTTACATATTTTATTAAAAGCGTCAATCTCATGCGTAATTTTTTCTTTATCCCTGTCTGCTGCAAAAGGCGTAACGCCCCAGTCGGGAATAGATAAAACAAAAACATGCTGCGGTTTAATGCCGGAAAATTTTATCGCCTTTTGCAGCAACCCTTCAAACTCCTCTTTAAAATTATCAGCCGTTCTTCCACGATATTGATTGTTTACACCAATAAGCAGGCTCACAAAATCATATTGATGCAACAGTTTGGTTTCATCAATCAGTTTATTCAATTCATCAGTGGTAAACCCGGTAACCGCAACAATTTCGGGAGCAGAAAAAGAAAAGCCCCTGGCCCTTAACAACTGCACTGTTTGATACGGAAAACTGTCATCAATACGAACCTGTTCACCAATGGTGTAGCTGTCGCCAAGTGCCAGGTAAGAATGTATGCTCATACTTGAGTAAAATATTTTTTATTACACGAATTAAATCGAATTAGTGTAATTCGACTTAATTAGTAATAATTAGTGTAATAAATTTCTTCTGTTTAAAACCTCATCCTGTCTGCCTCTAATTGCTTTATCCATTTCCTGCAAACTATTAATGGAAAAATTCCAACCACACCAAAACTACAGTCAATCAGAATATGAAACAGCGGAATATGACGAATGGGCCCGGCAATAAATGCAAGCGGTATTACTGCAATGCAGGATAACATACCCCACTCTATTACCCAGATATTTTTTATCGGGTCTTTCAATGGGCCAATAAAAAACAGGGCGATTACAATGTGAGCAAATGCCAGCCAGTCGTAGCCATATGCCAGCATGGGATATTTTGTATTGGTTTCTTGTAATGCTGCATATACATCCTGCAACCATTTTTCTGCAAAAGATGGAACCAAAGAAGGATGGCCTAAAAGCCAACGCAATTCTGTTTCTACAGGAAAGGCTGTTATGCCGCTAAGCACCAGCGCTATCATAAAACAAACAATCAGCAAGCGGATTTTTGTAAGCAGTTTCATTAACCAGTTTCAATTATTTTTTGGAAATACTGAATAAAAACCAGCAGGAAGCAGCTTTATCAAAACAACTGAATACCCCTGCTGCAAATAACTTTTGATTTTCTAAATGTATAACATTTTACAGGCAATGGGATAAGGGTTGCTATATTTGCGGCGGAAAAAAAAGATTGCTGCGGAGGATAGAACACGGATGACACTGATTGAACAAATGTTCACTGATTAAATCCGTTCTAATCTGTCAAATCCGCTTTATCAGTGTTCTATCACACAAAACAAAACACACATGGCAGCCAAGACAGACAATTTTAAAAGTCCTGATTATTTTAATGTAGATGAATTATTAACTGAAGAACATAAGTTGATAAGAGAAAGTGTCCGCAATTATGTAAAGAAAGAAATTTCTCCCATTATTGAAGATTATGCACAAAGGGCAGAGTTTCCTCAGCAGATAGTAAAACAAATGGGCGACCTGGGTGTTTTTGGGCCTACCGTTCCCGTTGAGTATGGCGGTGGCGGGCTCGATTATATCAGTTATGGCCTGATGATGCAGGAACT
>CAYVGM010000284.1:0-3352 GCA_964451125.1 uncultured Chitinophagales bacterium | reverse complement strand
AGTATGCTGCACTCAACCACCGCGACGAATGGATACGGCAAGGGCAATATGCCAAAATACAGTTGCCTGCCATTTTAGGTTCTGATGCGAGTGGCGTGGTAGAACAAGTGGCTGATAAGAAAAATGAGAGATGGTTAGGTAAAGAAGTTATCATCAATCCAAACCAAAATTGGGGAGATAATCCAAGAGTTCAATCCAAGAATTATCAGATTTTAGGTATGCCTTCTCAAGGTACGCTTGCGCAATATCTGGTTTGTGATGTTGACCGTCTTGCAGAAAGACCGACGCACTTGACAATGAAACAAAGTGCGGCATTGCCATTAGCAGGACTTACTGCTTTTAATGCATGCTTTAATAAAGGCAAAATAGAAAATGGTATGAATGTCTTGATTTCCGGAGTAGGTGGCGGTGTGGCTCAGTTTGCTTTCTTATATGCTGTTGCAGTCGGTGCCAATTCTTATGTGAGTTCAAGCAAAGAAGATGTAATTGAGCAGTGTAAGATTTTGGGAGCTAAAGGCGGTGCAAATTATATGAAAGAAAATGCACTTAAAGAGTTGGCAAAAGAAATCGGTGGCTTTGATGTCATTATAGATGCTGCCTGTGGTGATGGTATGAATGATTTAATTGCAGCCTTGCAGCCTACGGGAAGATATGTTTTTTATGGAGCTACCAGAGGACTCCCGAAAGCATTGAATATGCGACAAATATTTTGGAATCAATTGGAAATATTAGGCAGCACAATGGGCAGTGATGAAGATTTTCAGCTTATGACAGCCTTTGTGAACCAACATAAGATTATTCCTATTATTGATAAGGCTTTCCCATTTGCAGCGGCTGACCTCGCCTTTGAGCGCATGAGAACCGGACAGCAATTTGGCAAGATAATTGTGCAAGTTGATGAATAATTGATTATTTTTACAATACATGACAACCAGTCCGAAATACAGTCGTCCGCCACAAACAGCATTAGAAGTCTTCGAATTTTTACCCGAAGGTACACGTTGTCAGCTGATAGATAATACCATACTCATGTCGCCATCACCGGATATACAACATCAAATAGTTTCGCAACAATTAGAAACGCTGATTTCATTATTTAATTCGCATCATAACTTGGGACTATTACTTCATGCTCCGTTAGATGTCTTTTTTGATGATGAAAATATTTTTCAGCCGGATATTTTGTTTATTTCCAATGAGAATAAATCGATAATTCAGGACGGAAAAATAAAAGGAGCACCGGATTTAATAGTAGAAATTCTTTCACCATCAAGCGAGAAATTAGATTTGGGCAAAAAGAAAACGATTTATGAAAAATCTGGTGTTAAAGAATACTGGACGATACAACCTAAAGACAATTCAACTCAAGTTTTTATATTGAACAAAGACAATAAATATGTGCTGCATTATGCAGGCAAATCAAAATTCAAATCAAAATTATTTAAGAAATTATTCTCCATTTAAAACAAACAAATTAAACATGGATTTACAACAATTATTAACCGGTCCTTTGGGACAACAAGTAACCGGAATGGTTAGCCAGCAATTAGGCATTAATGAAGAGCAAGCACAATCAGCCATTAATTTTGCATTGCCAACTTTACTCAACGGGTTAGCAAAAAACACACAAACACAAGAGGGAGCTGATGCACTTTATAATGCTGTAACTACTGACCATAACGGAAGTGGTTTAGGTAATTTGATGGGCTTAATACAAAACGGACTTGGCGGAGATGGAGCAGGCATTTTAGGACATATCTTAGGCGGAAGCCAACCGGGTGTGCAAAATGCGGTAAGTCAAGTATCCGGTGTTGATCCACAGCAAGCCGGAAATATTTTGCAAATGGTAGCTCCTATTTTGATGAGCGTATTGGGTAATACCCAACAAAGCCAAGGTTTGGATGCCGGAGGATTAGCCGGATTGTTAGGCAATATCGTTTCCAATCATCAGCAAGCTGCACCACAACAACAAGGACTGATTTCGCAGATTCTTGATCAAAACCATGACGGCAGTATGGTGGACGATGCCATGCGCATAGGGATGAATGTGCTGGGGGGATTGTTTAAATAAATAAAAATTTCAAAACGATAAACAAAGAACACATCCTTATGGGTGTGTTTTTTTTATCGATCGTTTCGAGATACCTTTTCCATCAATTCTTCCTTTTTGCTTCTCGACACGGCGAGTTGCATACCATTAGTAAGCTTGACAAAGAGATTATTATCCTGTTTGATAAGTGCTGTAATCAAGTTTGTATTTATCAAATGAGAGTGATGTATCCGGAAAAATTGAGGATAGGATTGCAACACATTTTCCATCTCTTTCAATGTTTTGGCCACAGTAATCTTTTTGTTATTCTCTAAGATGATTTCCGTGTAGTTGCTGTGCGCTATGCAAGCAATGAGCTCTCTAAGGTAAATAACATGCATCTTGTCAGTGCACGAAACTAAAATACGGGCATGCCGGATGTTATTTGTATTCAGTTGTTCATTCAAGACTTCGTATTGCAGCAGTTTGTAATTGGCATCTACTTTATGTGTTGCTTTTTCCAATGCTTCAGCAATACTGCTTTTTATAATTGGTTTTAAGACATAAGCTAAGGCGCTGCAATCAATGGCTTTTAGTGCAAATTGATTATATGCAGTGCAAAAAATAATCTCAGGTTTAATGTCTTTGAGTTGCTTTATCAGGTCAAAACCGGTACCATCGGGCATTTCGATATCCAAAAAAATCAAATCCGGCTTCATCTGATTGATGATATCCAAGCCCGACTTTACTGAGTCAGCTTCACCTACAATTTGCACATCTTTATGATGCTGACTTATGATATAAGTTAATATATCTCTGTTGTCTTTTTCATCATCAATTATACAGATTTTCATAGTGAGATTTTTTATAAGGATGGTAGAGTTAAAATAATCTTAGTGCCGCACATGCCGCTGTCATTTTCATTTAAATCAATAATTTGGAGAGAAGCTTTGTTTTGTGTTAAAGCATTATTTATCAGATTTATTCTGTTTGATATAGTGCTGATTGCCATTGATTTTTTAGATGTATTCGTGCCGGCGCGTTTTGCTGCTTCAGCTCTGCCCACGCCGTTATCTATGATTTTACAAATAACTAAATCTTCTTCTTGCAGGAATGAAATCTCAATTTTTCCTGTATAATTGATAAATTTAAAACCGTGCCAAATGGCATTTTCTAAAAATGGCTGAATCATCATGGTGGGAATCTTTACAAAATCCACAGCCAAATCATGTGCAATATTTATAGCATAATCAAAACTGTTATTCGTGCGTACTTTCTCTAATTTCAGATAAGTATCCAATAGTTTAATTTCATTTTCAAGGC
>CAYVGM010000283.1:0-3354 GCA_964451125.1 uncultured Chitinophagales bacterium | reverse complement strand
GTTTGATTGCCGATGGTTACACTTTGTCCCTGACATATCGTTTGACTCAATTGTGTGATTGCATTCGGATTAACGGTTAACGACAAATACACCGAACTATCACAGCCTTGCGAGGTTTGCAAATGCACATTGTAATTGCCGCTTGTCGTAAATGTCTGATTGCCGATAGTAACACTTTGTCCTTGGCAAATGGTTTGTGAAAATTGATAAATTTTATTTGGATTAACTGTGATAGTTTTACTTATCGTACTTGAATTGCCTGCTTTGAAAGCCGTTAATGTAATAGTATAACTGCCTGCAGTGGAAAAGACGGAAGATACTGTTATTGCGGAAGAAGATGTTGATGGAGTACCACCATTGATAGTCCATCGCACAGAGTCTGGTGAACCGCTGGATGTGTTCGTAAATGTTATTGAATTGCCTTCACAAATAATTGAATCACTTGCTGTAAACTGAGCTAAGAAAGGAACGACTCCTTGATTTATTTTTATCCAACCGTCATTCAAATCAAAAAAGATATTTCCATTTCCTTTTACTTTTATTCTTGCTGAAGCATTTGCAGTCGCCACGTTCGGAATGGTAACTGTTTCCGTGCCATCATTAGCTGTTGCAGATGCCAGTAAGTATGGGAAAGTTCTGGCGCTATCTAAAGATAAATAAATATCGACATTGGCACAAGAAATTGGCGAAGCCGTAGTGCCTGCTACATCCCAGTTAATCGTTTGGGTGGTATTTCCTGTCAAAGTTGTAAGCGTAGGAAATGAAGTAACCCTAAACAGCGTAGAAGTTGATTGTGCCTTTACAGTAAAGTTGATATCAGGTGCATTGAATGCACCATAGCCATTATGCATGTCACGCACGGTACATCGGAATTTTACATCACGCGTTACTTCAGGCAAAACTTCGCCTTTATATTTTATAGAATTTCTGATTAAACTATCCCATCTCGGAAATACCCTGTAGCCGGTAGAAGTTGGATTAAACGAACGGAATATCGGTGCGGTTGCCGTGGTTGCATTCCATGCGGCGGCCGGTCCCAAATCCCATTCCTCCCAGCAATACGTCAATGGATCTCCATTGGCATCAGTAGCAGAGGTAGAAAACTCAAAACTTGTTTTATAAGGCACATAATAGGTGGCAGTATACGTATTGACTGTTGGGACAGTATTGCCATTCGTTGTAATAACAGCACAAGATGTGCTACTGATGTATGTAAATATTTGGCTGATACTAATCCTGTGGAAATAATCATCAGAGTGAGGTTGAATATTATCAGATCCGCATATACCGGCATATCCCATGATAGTAGTAGCACTACCCGGCTCATATGCTGCATTAGAAGCCCTGTTGCCAGAACATGATCCCGTGGTGGAATTGAAGGTATGGTCTGCTCCGTACTGATGTCCCATTTCATGCGCCACATAATCAATATCAAATCCATCACCTACCGGATTTGAAGATCCGGTAACGCCTCTGGCTTTATCAGCAGTACAGATACAACCTAAGAAAGCCACACCACCGCCACCGGTACTAAATACATGCCCGATGTCGTAGTTTGCCGACCCGATACGTGCATTACACACTGTAACGTTTTGACCCAACATAGTACCTCCGCTATTATTCGAATAGCTGTCACTAGTAATAAATATCAATGTATCGTTATTCGGTACCAGGTTCATGTGGATGGACAAATCTTTTTCAAAAACACCGTTTACTCTGTTCATAGAAGTTACCATAGCACTCAGTACTAAGGGTTTAGTTGGTGAAGGACCCGCAACTGCAGCCGAATATTCAATAGTACATGCTAATGCAAGACGAAATGTTCTTATTTTATTGTCAGAAATAACAGCAGTAGTATTGGGGTCTGCTAATCTGCTTTGTGTTTGTAGCAAATGCTGTGCGTAATCTGCATTTATTGTATGTTCATCGTTTTGGCAACTTGAATAATTTCCATCCTGACGCACATAATCCTTTTTCCAATAGCAATTATACACTCCAGTATTTTGGTTCGTATACGGATCGATAAAATAGACGCCTTTTTCATCAAAAACCATAGCATGAAAGCCGAATAAAGTATAGTCAAATTTAGCGGTGATTGCAGGATTATCCAGCGCAATTCCCTGGTAAGTTTTTATCATCGGATATTTTGCTGCCAATTCCGGTGCCATACAGGTTCTTTCAAATACCTTAAATGTGCGCATATTTCCATCAGGCATGGGCATATCCAGCAAAACAAAATTGCCGCTTTCTTCTTTTGGAATTTGAGGCTGGAAAGTGCGGAATGACACATCATCCAACATCACTTTATTGGTCACTTGTGGAATTATTTTTTTTATACCTGCCGGTTCAGCAAGTCGGTTCTGTGGTGCTGACCAGAAATTTATATTAGCAAATAATTGAACTGTGCTAAGGCACAAAAAAAGAAAAATAACTTTTTTCATAAGAGGTTTAAATTCAACGTGAAATTACGAATTATTTACAATTTGCACATTTCTATTTTACAACAAAAAATTGATTTAGTTTAAATTGATGAAATTATTTTAAATTATTTTTTTTAAGATATTAATTTAATAGTTTAAAAATAATTGGCATAGTGTAATACACTTTTACCGGTTGCCCTTTTTGTGTTCCTGGAATCCATTTGGGCATCATTCTAACAACTCTTAATGCTTCTTCCGCACAGCCTCCACCAACATTGTCTTTAATAACTACAGGATCTTTTACAGTGCCATCGGTATCAATAATAAATTTCACTATCACTTTGCCTTCTAATCCTTTCTCTGCTGCTGCTTTTGGATAATTAATTCTCTTTGCCAGAAATACAAATAAATTTGGAATTCCACCAGGATAAGTAGGCATAGTTTCAGCCAAGCCATAAACAAGCGTATCAATTGTTTGTTCACATTTTATAGCATGCCCAACTGAATCATAACAAGTTGAACTCACAGATACATCTTTACTATATATCTCTGCTTTTCTTAAGTTACCATTTGGATGATAGGTATTAGATACACCTTGTCTTAGATTGTCTTTAAAATTGGCTTTTTCTTCTAATAATCCGGTTTTACTATTATAAACCATCCATATACTATCCATTAAATTATTTCTATAATAGCCTACAATATGTATCTTGCCATTTTCAAAATATTCTTCATACTTTCCGTCTTTAACCATCGGAGTCAAAGAACTAAAATGTTCATTCGTATTGATTCTATTATCAATACTAAATGTTTTAACTTCAAAAGGTGAAACAGTCTTGTCAATAACTTTGTAATACTTCGCCTCATTTTGTGTACACACAATCGTATCTTCCAACTGTTTGTAATATAAAGTATCTTGTGCTTTCACAATAAA
>CAYVGM010000282.1:0-3388 GCA_964451125.1 uncultured Chitinophagales bacterium | reverse complement strand
GTGTTTTTGCCAATGTGAATCATCTTAGTTCCGGTATCGGCTTGCTGAAAATTATTGGTAACCGCCACCGAATAAAACTCACCAATACTATTATCTCCTGCTAAAATACAACTCGGATATTTCCAGGTAATCGCTGAGCCCGTTTCTACTTGTGTCCACGATATTTTGCTGTTTTCGCCTTTGCAAATGCCCCTTTTCGTTACAAAATTATAAATACCGCCTTTTCCGTTTTTGTCGCCCGGATACCAGTTTTGTACCGTACTGTATTTTATTTCCGCATCTTTCAATGCAATCAACTCTACCACAGCAGCATGTAGTTGGTTTTCGTCGCGCTGTGGAGCGGTGCATCCTTCCAAATAAGAAACATAAGCACCTTCATCAGCAATTAACAGCGTGCGTTCAAATTGCCCTGAGCCTGCGGCATTGATACGGAAATATGTACTCAATTCCATAGGACAGCGCACGCCTTTTGGAATATAACAAAAAGAACCGTCAGAAAACACTGCACTGTTCAGCGCAGCATAAAAATTATCTTTTTGCGTAACAACAGAGCCGATGTATTGTTTAACTAAATCACCATGCTCACGGATGGCTTCGCTCATCGAGCAAAAAATAATTCCTTTTTCTTTTAATGTCTCCTGAAAAGTAGTTTTTACCGAAACCGAATCAAACACCACATCAATTGCTACGCCACTCAGACGTTTTTGTTCATCTAAAGAAATGCCCAGTTTTTCAAATGTTTTGAGTAATTCCGGATCTACTTCATCTAAAGATGCTAATTCCTTTTTGGGTTTGGGAGCAGAGTAATATATGATATCCTGAAAATCTATTTTTGGAAAATGCACATTCGCCCATTCAGGCTCCATCATTTTTTGCCACTCGCGGAATGCCTTTAACCGCCATGTCAGCATCCACTCCGGCTCATCTTTTTTAGCAGAGATAAAACGGATTATATCTTCATTGATACCTTTTGGAGCTGACTCTGCTTCAATATCTGTTATAAAGCCATACTTATAATCTGCATTGACAACCTGATCTAATATTTCATCTTGCATTTCCGGCATTACCAAAGTTTAGGTACAAAATTAAATCAGATTTCTTCCAAAATCAAGTATTATTTAGAATGATTCTAAATAGATAATTTTTGCTGTATTAAATTTTGATAATATAAGGCTGTTTTTATTTTTTTCTAATTTGGTAGTTTAGAAAAATTGCATGTCATTAGCTAAAGAAAATTTTGATGTACAAAAGAAACTGACCGGAATTATTTTGGTCATGTATATCTTGAAAATTACGGCGTGGTTGCTTACCGACTCAGTGGCTATTTTGTCAGATGCAATGGAATACACCATAAATGTGATTGCCGGTTTTGTGGGTTTATACAGCTTGTATATTTCAGCAAAACCCCGAGATTTTGACCATCCATACGGTCATGGGCGGGTAGAATTTATATCTGCAGCTATTGAAGGGACACTGATGGTGGTTTCGGGTGGAATAATTATATATGAAGCTATAAACAACTTAATTCATCCTGAACCAATTAATAAGCTGGATTACGGATTGATTTTGGTATCCATCACCGCCTTAGTCAATTTTGTTGTGGGAGCATATTCAGTAAGAGTGGGTAAAAAAAATAATTCGCTACCGTTAATAGCCGCCGGAAAGCACATGCAGACCGATACATACACCACGCTGGGCGTTATTTTCGGGCTTGCATTAATCTTAGTTTTCAAGATAATTTGGCTTGACAGTGTGGTTGCTTTGGCGGTTACTGTTTTTTTATTTTATTCCGGATATCAAATAATCCGGACTTCAATAGCCGGCATCATGGATGAAACGGATACGGAATTACTGGGTGAGGTGATAAAAGTTTTGAATGAAAACAGACGCGAAAACTGGATAGATTTACACAATTTGCGCATAATAAAATACGGCAGCATCCTGCATTTAGACTGCCATATTACAATACCCTGGTATTTTAATATCCATCAAGGACATGATGAAGTGAAAGCACTGGAAGATTTGGTCAGAGAGCGCTTTGGAGAAAGTGTGGAGCTTTTTGTGCACACCGACGGCTGTTTGGATTTTTCTTGTAAGATATGTACTAAGACAGATTGCATCCACAGAATACAGCAATTTAAGGATAAAATAGAGTGGACGGTAGAAAATGTCTCCTCAAACAGCAAGCATGGCGTTGAATTTTAGCGAATAATTACCAAATTATCAATTTGCATATTGCTTGTGAGAAATAAAAAAATATGTTTACCTTTGCACACTATTTGAAAAAATGGAGGTCTCGTAGCTTAATTGGATAGAGCATCTGACTACGGATCAGAAGGTTAGGGGTTCGACTCCCTTCGAGATCACAAAATAAAATAAGTTCTTTGTGTTTTATGTTTATGTTTTAGAAAGCGCAATAAACAAACGACATTATACTGGTCAAACCTTTAATATTGACAAAAGACTAAAAGAACACAATTCTTTCAAAGTAAAATCAACAAAAGGGTTAGCACCATGGAAATTAGTTTATTTTGAGGAATTTGAAACGAGAGAAGAGGCTGTAAAACGAGAGAAATATTTGAAATCGGGTTATGGCAGGATCTTTTTGAAAAAAAAACTGGGATTAGAAGGTTAGGGGTTCTCTGCCTGTCCTGACGGACACGTCAGACAGGGACTCCCTTCGGGATCACAAAATAAAATAAGTTCTTTGTGTTTTATGTTTATGTTTTAGAAAGCGCAATAAACAAACGACATTATACTGGTCAAACCTTTAATATTGACAAAAGACTAAAAGAACACAATTCTTTCAAAGTAAAATCAACAAAAGGGTTAGCACCATGGAAATTAGTTTATTTTGAGGAATTTGAAACGAGAGAAGAGGCTGTAAAACGAGAGAAATATTTGAAATCGGGTTATGGCAGGATCTTTTTGAAAAAAAAACTGGGATTAGAAGGTTAGGGGTTCTCTGCCTGTCCTGACGGACACGTCAGACAGGGACTCCCTTCGAGATCACAAAAAGAACAAATGGTGTTTAAGAGGGGGACTCCCTTCGAGATCACAAATTTTTATACACAGAGTGTGAAAAATATCAATTTAATTGCTGATATTTGCACCTCTTTAAAATTAAAGAATATGGCACGTTTTTGCGATTTAACGGGTAAAGGACCCATCAGCGGGAATAATGTTTCTCACTCAAACATTAAATCCAAGCGTAGATTTTACCCCAATTTACAAAAGAAAACATTCTTCATTCCGGAAGTGGACAGATGGATAGAGTTGAAAGTTTCTACTTCAGCTATCCGTACGATCAATAAAAAAGGTATCTATACTTACCTTAAAGAATTGGAGAAAAAAGGAGAAATTCAGTTAGGATTCTAAAAACATAAGA
>CAYVGM010000281.1:0-3392 GCA_964451125.1 uncultured Chitinophagales bacterium | reverse complement strand
ATGAATGATGAATGATGAATGATGAATGATGAATGATGAATGATGAATGATAAATGATAAACGATGATTTTTTATTAGCTCCAATAACTTACAACTTATAACAGATCACAAATAACCAATAACTAATCACCAATAACTAATCACAACTTGACCATCACTTTACAAAATATCAGTAAACGCTTTGGCTTTGAATGGATTTTTAAGCAAATTCAATTTAACTTTGAAGAGGGAGGCAAGTATGCTGTAGTTGGTCCAAATGGAAGTGGAAAATCTACATTGCTGAAAATTATTTCAGGTGGACTTACGCCTACATCCGGTAAAGTAGATTTTGGCGAGAGTGAAGAAAATGCTGTTCAGAAAATTGTCTATGCCGCACCTTATATCTCATTGATTGAAGATTTTACACTGGAAGAAATGTATAAATTTCATGCGGCTTTCAAAACGTTTTATACAAGCGAAGAAGCTGAATTTTATGCCATCAGCGAACTGGAAAAACATAAGACCAAGTATATTAAAAATTTTTCATCTGGCATGCGACAACGTCTTAAGTTGACGTTTGCCTTTCTCACACAATCTGAACTTATTTTGTTAGATGAACCTACCTCTAATTTTGACACCAAAGCTGTCGACTGGTATTTAAGCATGAAAGAAAAATATGTCGGTAAAAGAACACTAATAATCGGCTCCAACCAGGCTTATGAATATGAAGACTGTTCTTTGCAATTAGATATTATGCAATACAAGTAATTCCATTCTTTTTGCTGTTTATTAACCTGTATTTAGGATAAGCATTTCAAATTAAAATAGTTGATTTTTTTATTAAGCACCACCACCTTATTATTCCTCCTCCTTGTTATATTGGAGGAAAAAATGAGAACTCAACTAATTTTTTACCTTATCTTTCCTAACCCGAACTCTGCTTACTATTCTTTCCAGTTTTGCTTTTTCCTTTTTTTCTCTGTATCTGATTCGACTTATTTGAATCAGTTTGCTGAGCTGCCAAATCAATTTTAGAAAGTGTTTTCTTGCTTTTAACAGATTTACTTTCAGGTGGAAATTCAAATATTTCGATTTTCATACTATGATTTTGGATGAAGTTATTTCATCTTACATCATTTAGCAAATAAAATAAGAATTCGGCACTTCTAATTGAGAATTCGGGAATTAGATAGCACCATTTTTTATCTCATCTACCACACTAGGATCGAGTAATGTTGAAGTATCACCCAAATTGGAAGTTTCTCCTTCTGCAATTTTTCTCAAAATTCGGCGCATTATTTTTCCGCTGCGAGTCTTAGGAAGCCCACTGACAAACTGTATTTTATCCGGCTTGGCAATGGGTCCGATTATTCGGGTTACGGTTTGTATAATATCTTGCCTGGTTAATTCGGCATCATGTAATTCATTTTGCAAAATAACGAATGCATATATCCCCTGCCCTTTTATGTCATGCGGATAGCCCACTACAGCACTTTCCACCACATCAATATACATATTTATTGCATTTTCAACTTCTGCTGTTCCAATGCGATGTCCACTCACATTCAACACATCATCTACCCTGCCCGTAATGCGATAAAACCCATGCTCATCCCGAAAACAACCGTCGCCTGTAAAATATTTATCGGCATACGTGGCGAAATAATTTGTACGGCATCGTTCATGATCGCCATAAGTAGTTCGCAAAATACCGGGCCAAGGAAAACTCACGCATAAATTCCCCTTGATTATAGTTTCCGGCAAATCAGCTTTAGCAGAATGGCTTTGTGGTAATTCATCACCATTTTCGTCCATTAAAACTACTTGTACACCGGGCATGGGCAAGGTAGCAAAAGTAGGTTTTTGAGGAGTAATTCCTGCAATGTTCGAAATCATGATTCCGCCGGTTTCGGTTTGCCACCAGGTATCAACTATCGGGCATCTTTGCTTGCCTATTTTTTCATTATACCAGTTCCATGCTTCTACATTTATCGGCTCACCTACGGTGCCTAATACTTTCAAAGAGCTCAAATCTCTACCCTGCAAAGGGGCATCACCGTAGGCCATCAAACTGCGTATTGCCGTAGGGGCAGTATAGAGTATATTAACTTTATACAGGTCAACAATTTCCCAAAATCTTCCGGCATCTGGATAAGTGGGTACACCCTCAAACATGAGTGATGTAGCTCCGGCGCTTAAAGGACCGTACACAATATAGCTGTGTCCTGTAATCCAGCCGATATCAGCCGTACAAAAATGAATATCTCCTTTTTGATATTGAAAAACATTCACAAAAGTATAATTGGTATAAACCATATAGCCTCCGCAGGTATGCACTACTCCTTTGGGTTTGCCTGTGCTTCCGCTCGTATATAATATAAACAACGGATCTTCAGCATCCATTTCTACAGCCGGAAAATCAGGGTTACCTTGAGTTTCTACTTTTTTAATTTCATTTTCCCACCATACATCTCTCCCTTTTATCATACTGATGGGCATGCGAGAGTGAGTGAGTACAATAATTTTTTTCACAAAAGGACATTGTACAATGGCATCATCAATCACCGATTTTAAAGGAATTTCTTTATTCCCACGATATGCACCATCTTGCGTAATAATAAACGCTGCCTGTGCATCAATCAAACGATCTGCAATACTCTGTGCGCTAAAGCCACCAAAAATGACACTGTGAATAGCACCAATGCGGGCACATGCCAACACCGCTATAGCCAGTTCGGGTACCATACCCATATAGATACAAACTCTGTCTCCTTTTTGTATGCCGTTATTTTTTAAAACATGTGCAAACTGACAAACTTTAAAATGCAAATCTTTATATGTCAAAACTCGATAGTGATGATGGTCATCCGGATCGTTGGGTTCCCAGATTATGGCAGGCGTATTCCCATCTGTTTCAAGATGACGGTCTAAACAATTTTCGGTGATATTCAGTTTCGCCCCTTTAAACCAACTTACTTGAGGTGCTTTAAAATCCCATTTCAAACAGTCAGCCTCCGGAGGTGTCATCCATCGGAATTCTTTAGCGATATTCCACCAAAATTTTTGCGGATCTTCCACACTCTGCCGATACGCTTCTTTATATTCCTCGTAAGTTTTGATTTGATAAGAGTACATGTATTTTTTTTAGGTAAGTAAAAATAAAAAAAATAGTATTGCCGTAATTCCAAACAGGATAAAAATGCATGCTACTCTTTTCGTATTTTTGTAAAGTAATTAACTTGAAATATGACCCATATGCTCAACCTTAATGATACCCAAATTGCTTTTGCTTATAAATCCAATCACGAATTGGTACGAGATTATCAATTATTTAGACTGATTAATCAAAACTGGCTGGTAAAATGGGGAACGCAAACCGCAAGCAAATTAATAGATATGGGCTTAAAAACACC
>CAYVGM010000280.1:0-3455 GCA_964451125.1 uncultured Chitinophagales bacterium | reverse complement strand
TTTATGTCGTTAATATTCCGTTTATACGTAGCTAAGTTATTTATTTTATTGCTTATTTTACATTTTTTTGTTAAAAAATTAATGGACTATGTGTGTTTTCTATATGCGGTTGCTTACGTATGTCTAAATCTCTATTGTTAGTTGTGTATCGCCAAAGGCGATACTATGTTTTTACTTGACTATCTAAACAGATTTGCACCGAACAACTATCTAAGATTAAAAATGCTATTCTTCTATGTGGTTTAATCCGCATAAAATATTAAAAGATACTTTCCTAAAGTGAGGACACCTAAGGATGAATTAAAATCCATAATTTCACACCTCCAAGTGGCAGGCATTTATATTCATATCCCTTTTTGTAAACAGGCTTGTTCCTATTGCAATTTTCATTTTTCTACGCTTACTGTACACCGCGATGAAATGATAAAAGCGATACTCGCTGAAATAGAAGTGCGAGCTCATTTTTTTTCTGATAATACCCAAATAAAATCCATTTATTTAGGTGGCGGTACGCCCAGTATTTTGCCTGTTGAAGCTATTCAAACTATCTTAGAAAAAATTTATGCAACTTTTTCCATTACGGAAAATCCGGAAATAACACACGAAGCCAATCCGGATGATTTAAGCAGAGCATATCTTCAGCAATTAAAATCTGAAACCAAAATCAACAGACTCAGTATCGGCGTGCAATCTTTTTTTGAAGAAGATTTGCAATATATGCACCGAGCGCATAATGCTATGCAAGCTGAAATGGCTGTTAAAAATGCACTGGATTTCGGCTTTACTAATTTGACAGTCGATTTGATTTATGGCGTTCCAACTTTAAGTGATGAACACTGGAAAAAAAACATACAGCTCTTGCTGGATTTCGGCATTCCGCATATTTCTGCTTATGCACTTACGGTGGAAGACAAAACGATGCTGAAAAGACATATACAGCAACACAAAAAAATTGCACCGGAGGATGATAAAGCTATCCGCCAATATAAACTACTGATAGAGCAATTGGAACATGCCGGTTTCTTGCATTATGAAATATCTAATTTTGCAAAACCCGGGTTTTTAGCCATACATAATTCATCTTATTGGGATAATGCACCCTACTTGGGTGTGGGGCCTTCGGCGCACAGTTTTGACGGTAAAAATCGCTTTTGGAATATTGCCAATAATGCCCAATATATGAAAGCAATTGCATCGGGAAATTTGTTGTTTGAAAAGGAAGAATTATCCGAACAAGATTTCTTCAATGAATATATGATGACAAAATTGCGCACTCATGCAGGAGTTTCTACAATAGACTTGCAGGCTCGTTTTGGCAATAGGATGACCTCACATTTTTTGGAAACAATTCAACCTTATTTACAAAGAAATTTAGTTCAAGTTGCTCAGCACAATTATAGATTAACTACAGAAGGAAAACTATTATCCGATAAAATTATTTCTGATTTATTTTTGGTGTAATTACAAAAACAAATACACTAAGTAGAGCAGTAATACAACCAACAATAATTTTGCTTTTGCTTTAGTAATCGTTAGCTTTTTCCCCATCCACAATAAGAGTAAGAGCAAAATGGTAATGCAAAAGAACAAGAGTACATCGAAATTAAATACTTTATTGTAAGCAAAAGGCATAATGAGCGCAGTGGCACCTGTCATGCCTAATAAATTCAGCATATCCAAGCCAATCAAATTGCTGAGTTCAAATTTGGATGAATGCGATTTTGTAGAAATAATCCAATAAAGCATGACAAAAGAGCCTCCTACAGATAAAATACCCTGCCCTAAAAACTTCTGCGAGATATGATATTTTTGAGAGATGTCTATCAGATTATTGACGCATAAAACTCCACCGGCAACCAACCCTAAGATGCCCACTAAAATTAAAATAATGGCAAACCAAACCGGATAAAAATGTTGTTCCGGCTGTTCATCTGTAAACCAAATGGTGTGATGTTTTTTTATATTGAAATAGCCATACGTCATAAACAACACAAATCCAGCTAATAGAATATATCCGTCAGTACGGGAAAAATTTATTCCTGAACGGTTTGAAATCAAAACATCATTAGCCAAAAAATAAAACAGCACTGTACTAAATAAAAGGGTAGCAATACCGATAGTAGCCGTAGTAAGATGTGTGCGTATGGGTCGGGTTAGTCCGACAATAGCAAGTACGCCAATTAGATTAAAGATACAACTGCCCAGAATAGTACCGATTACTAAATCCGTGTAGCCATTGTATGCAGACAGCAATACGGTAAATAATTTGGGTAGGGAAGTGCCAAAAGCAATGGCTGTGAAATTAATGGCTGTTTCAGGTACTGAAATTTTGCGCAAGATAGAAGTGCTTCCGTCGATGAGCATACCTGCCCCTCTGTTGAGCAAGAAAAACCCGATCAACAACAAAGGAATATTTAAGAAAAGGGATAAATGTTTGAATTCCACTTTTTCCTACTAAGAATTAGTTGATTGTTCAATTAGCTAATTATCAAATTTTCTCATTTTCAAATTACCACATCACCTTATTTATTTGTGTGATTGCAGCAGCTCATCTACCAAATCGATATAACTTTGCATGGCTTCATCGCTGCTCATGCCGGCTTTGTTTTTCCAAGCATCCCATTTGAATTTACCTTTAATATCAAACATACCCGGCTTATCTGTATCATTATCACCTTCGGTGGCTTGTTTGAAAAATGCATATAAATCGAGCAGTTGCATATCACTCGGACGTTTGGTTAATGTTTTTACCTCTTTTTGTGCTTGTTCAAATTTTTCGTTGATACTCATATTTTAAAATTTATACCCTAAATTTATGAAATGATTTCGAGAAAGTTTCAATTTACTTTTCTTATCTGCATTCCGCTGTTGTGGTTTTTTTTCAAACTGCTTCCGGTATATACTTTGCCCGCAGATTGCTCCACGCCAAATTTTATTTATCCAGAAAATATAGAGAGGCTAAAAATCTGGTGTTTTGACAAACATTCAGATATCCGCTTTGATGACAGCAATAATTTTCTTTTTATCAGTTTGATGTGGGTAGGTATGCATTTTCTGAAACTGACTGCTGTTAAAGCTGCCCTTTGGATAAGCGGAATCAGTGTGTTGCTTACTGTATGGCTGATGCAGCGCACGGTAGATACAAGATTCTCCTCAATACAATTGCTTTTAGTAGGATTTGTATTTTTATCTGTTCAGGTTTGGACGGGTGTACTCGGTGATGAAATATTATTCAGTGGTATGCTTTGGCTTTTCGTTATACATGCCTTCTGGAAACATCGTTATTTTGGTATTATGGTTTGGGGAACAATTGCCATTATTGCGCAAGTCCAAAATATTCTCCTTGTTTTACCGCTCCTTGTTGCCAGCTATTGGGATATCAAACAATATAAAGAACGCGACAGAAAGCGATTTTGGCGTCGCCGGATAAGTGAAACCATCTTGTTTTTTATGCT
>CAYVGM010000279.1:0-3468 GCA_964451125.1 uncultured Chitinophagales bacterium | reverse complement strand
ATACAAGTACGCTGTATGACAAACGAGCATCTTCAGAATTTATCAATTCAAATACTGAAGATTTTGATATCCGAAATATACTTTTCTATGATAAAGTTTCGGGCAACTCGTTTCCAATCACATCTGATACTTTGCATGTTTTATCGTTTGCCATTCACAGTGAATTCCGAAAGCCACTAATCTTTTTTAGAATTGTAAAAGCAGACTTGAATAAAGATGGCATTTATGATAATCGTGATGCAGTCATGCTTTATACATCCGGCTTAAATGGAAAACAATTTACCAAAATCACACCTGAGAATGAACATTTTTTGGATTATTTCTATTATCCGGAGACGAATAAAATCCTGATAAAAACATCAATAGATATTGATAAAGACAAAAAGTTTTCTGAAATGGATGAAACCAATTTCAGGGAAATGCATCTGTTAAATCCTCAATTTGGCAGAGAAATATTTACAAATTCACTAAAAGATTCGTTGAAAATGCAAATAAATGCGTTGAAATAACATTAAATATATCCTGCTTATCAGAAAATAATCATACCACAGTGGTTTCAAGTTATTAAAAGTTGTGTATACTTTTTTAAATGGAAAGTTCAGATACTTGTTACTTTTAATTCATGATAGTACAAGTTGCCGTTTACTGGAAATCCTACCTCGATAATTTTTCTGCTCATCTGAAAGTAGAAAAATCACTTAGCCCCAACTCAGTTGAAGCCTATTTGCATGATGTCAGATTATTGACTCAATATCTTGAAGTTGAAAATAAAACAGTAGAACCGGAAGATTTGCAGTTGCAAGATTTCGAACATTTCCTTGCTTATCTTCACGATATGGGTTTAAATGACCGCAGTCAGGCACGTATCATTTCAGGACTAAAAGCTTTTTATAAATACCTAGTCAATGATGAATTTATCAAAGATGACCCTACTGTTTTATTGGAAGGACCCAAACTCAGCAAAAAACTGCCGGATACACTTTCTTATGAAGAAATAGAAAAATTATTGCAGGCACTCGATCTCTCTAAAGATGAAAATGTACGCAACCGTGCCATGCTCGAAACCTTATACAGCAGTGGCTTACGCATTACCGAACTGATTAATTTGCGCATCTCACATATTTATGAAGACGTAGGATTTATTCGTGTTATCGGAAAAGGTAATAAAGAACGATTAGTACCCATTGGCAACGATGCGCTCAAACATATCAATCTTTATAGGGAGCATGTCAGAAACAAAATGACCATACATCCCAAATATTCCGATATGCTTTTTCTCAATCGCAGAGGTGTACCTATTACTCGGGTGATGGTATTTATTGTCATAAAAAAACTGGCAGAAATTACGGGATTAAATAAAACCATATCACCGCATACCTTCCGGCATTCTTTTGCCACCCATTTGATAGAAGGCGGAGCCGACCTGCGTGCCGTACAGCAAATGCTGGGACACGCATCCATCACCACCACAGAAATATATACTCATCTCGACCAACAATATTTACGGGAATCACTTACACTGCATCATCCGAGATTTAAGTAGATTTAATGAAGTGGTATGTTTTTATTTTCTTTCAGGTACGAAAGAATTAAAGTTTACTTACCAATTTCGAATAAAAATTGCTAAATTAACACCGACTTATTTTTATGCTCGATTCGGTAATTCCTAAAATCAAAGATTGGCCAATTAATTTAATTGCCAAAAAGAAAAATAAAATTCTTCAGGAGACGATTTCCGATGCCTTGTTGGAATTTAATAAAACATATCCTTCCAACAAACAAATCAGAGAACAGCTGCAGAAAACACTTTATCTGGAGCGCATCCGGATGAAAACGGAACCTTGGGAAGTAGATCCTGAAGATGAACAAGAATTTTGGGGCAAAGTAAAAAAACAACTTATCCAGTCTGACCCTTCACAAATGGAGGAAGCAAAATCAGAAGAAATACATCAGGAAATTTTAACAAG
Source organism: uncultured Chitinophagales bacterium (assembly GCA_964451125.1). GTDB lineage: Bacteria > Bacteroidota > Bacteroidia > Chitinophagales > JADIYW01 > JADJSS01. The sequence continues at coordinate 1,501 of CAYVGM010000279.1, read as the reverse complement.
TATCATCACTCGTTATGCCAATGAAATCTGGGGAAATTTCAATCCCAACTTATTTTGGATAGTTCGACAGCTCTTACGGCGCATATTTGCCCGTTTATTCAATTCGCATTTTGGAGGTTTCCGGGGCTTGTTCAATCCGGGTGATAAACTGAAAGACAAACTTATCGTAGCCGGGCCGGTTGAAAAATTGAGAAATTTAGTTACTAAGGGTACTATTATTCTAGTACCAACACATTTCAGTAATCTCGATTCGGTTATTATCGGATTTGGGATGGACTATATCGGTTTGCCTGCCTTCCAGTATGGTGCAGGACTAAATTTATTTAATTCCAAATTTTTCAGTTTTTTTATGGGCAATCTCGGGGCTTATAAATTAGACCGGCGCAAAAAAAATCCCATTTATCTCGAAACATTGAAATCATATTCTCGTGCTAATTTGGTAGCCGGGGCACATACCATCTTTTTTCCGGGTGGCACACGCTCCAGAGCCGGCAATATCGAATCTGATTTGAAATTAGGATTATTAGGCACTGTCATGGATGCACAACGCGAACATTACTTAAAAAATCCGGCATCGCTGGCACCAAAAATTTTTGTTGTGCCACTCACGATTAGCTATCCATTTGTTTTGGAGGCTTCATCTTTGATAGAAGAGCATCTGAAACGCACCGGTAAAGAACAATATCTGGTGCAAGATGTGCAAAGCATTCCGGGCAAAGCTATATGGAAATTCTTTTGGGAAACATTTTCCAAATCGAGTGATATTACTTTGTCGTTGAGTGAACCTATGGATGTATTCGGAAATCATTTGGATGATGATGGAAACAGCCTGGATAAATCAGACAGACCGGTAGAAATCAGACAGTATTTTTTCAATAAAGACCAGCTCAAAATAGATGATCAAAGAGAAAGTATCTATACCCAAATGCTGGGTGAAAAAATAGTGCGCAAATTCCACGAAAACAATGTGGTTTATTCGTCACATGTGGTTGCTTTTGTTGCATTTGAATTGCTGAAAAAACAGCTTAATTATCCCGATATCTATACCATGTTGCGCACACCTGAAGAAGAAAGAGAAATTTATGCTGATGATTTGAAGATGAACGTAAAACGCATTTTAGACGAATTGTATAATCTTAATAATAAAGGAAAAATTAAACTTTCACCAAACTTAATTACCAAAGAAATACACGAAATAATAGACAGAGGTGTTGACCAAATGAGCATTTATCATGCAAATATTCCATTGATGAAAATGAAAAACGGCAACTACACCAGCGAAGATTTGAAATTATTATATTATTACCACAACAGACTGGAAGGCTATGGCTTACACAAATACATCGGATAAAGTAAAAGCATGTGTAATAGGCGCGGGCAGTTTCGGTACCGTAGTGGCAAATTTATTAGCTGAAAACGGAGATGTCTTAATTTATTCCCGCAGACAGGATGCCATAGACAGCATCAATAAAGACAAACTGAATAACGGACAACAAATGCA
>CAYVGM010000278.1:0-3486 GCA_964451125.1 uncultured Chitinophagales bacterium | reverse complement strand
AGGCTTAAGAGCCAGACGAAAGCGAGAGACCGCATTATACTATAAACCGGTAGACATGAAGCGTTTCTAAAACAATATTAATTAACCAAACAGCAAATATTAACAAGTACAAATATTCAAGGTGAATTATTATGCCTAATAGTAACACAAACAGAGGGAAAATAAACTTTAAAGAAGTATAACCACTAAAAAACGGGGGGCACATGAAAACATAAAAAGAGAAAACTGCAAAAAATGAAAATAACGAATACGTTCATTTTCAAATTTTCAAATTAACCAATTTTCAAATTAACAGTGAGAAGTACACTCAACAAACGTACACAAAAAATAAACAAACAAATTTTTAACAAATTAAATTATTTAAAATGACAACATTAGAAAAAAAGACAACGAACGAACTCTTTCGTTTTGTCAACACTAAACAAATTGGATTGGATACTATCGAAGAGATAGATCATCATTATATCCAGCAACAGTACAAGGATTTAAGCACAGCACAATTAGCGGAAATAGAGTCGGTTATCGACTTGTTCTACACGACTTATTTATCCTTAATTGATCCCAATAATACAGCTTCCGGAAGTACAACCGATGCAGTAAAAAACGCCGCTGATGCTTATACACTCTTATTTACGGATGAACAATCGTTCACTTCGCAATTCCCTCACTTATTAAAAATAGTGAGATGGGTGGACGATCATAAAGAAACAATGACCAAACAACAGTTTATCTACATGGTAGAAGCAGAATTAGGCACTTCCATATCAACTTTTGTTTTGGGAAGTTCCGGAGCACCTGCCTCATTCATGGGTGGAAATGCCATTTTACCCGATGTAAGCAATAATACCTATCTGACTTATTGGTTCAGATTGTGGGATAACTTAATTATACATACCTGCCAATTGAAGAATCCATCTTGTATCCACTTATCCAGTCAGGCAATTGTATTGTTGGCCGTCTTAAAAAGAATAGCCTCCGGGGATGCTTCACTAAATGAACATAAGGATTTCTTAGATGCATTTACGGCTACCCCACTCCTGCCTTTAAATATTAATCAGTTGTTTATGGCATATCATCAACCCAGTGGTGGTGCAAATCAAACGGCAAATACTTTTGCAAATAAAACCGAAAAAACAACATCAAGTGCTACTGCAAAAAAAACAGAAGATGCTAAACTACAATATGGAAACTTGCTGACAGCATTAAACGAAATAAAAGCATTACAACAAAAGAAAATATTGGAACTAAATAGCAAGAGATTGGAGGCTATTCTCAATTCATCTGCAAACTCAAATAATCTTACACAACCGCCTAGTGAGACACCCACTACAGAAGGCGGAGAAGGAAGTGGATCTGGAAGCAGTACAGGAACTACCGGAGGTACAAGACCACCTATCATCATTGAAGGAGGTACAGAGGATCCGGTTGTGTTATTAAATACCTATACTCTAACAGAAGCAGATATGGCATCGCTGAGTGCTGAAACGATTGCCATCATACAACAGTATGCACACGGAGTAACGAATATCACCTTTCAAGAACTCTTAGATATCATTAATGGATTGATAACAAGGCAAATAAAAACAATTGCGGAAGGCTCTACAAAAGTAGGAACGATACGTATCGGGAATGTCATTATTAGAAGTGATGAATATTGCACAGATATGGCGGAAGAAAATATTCCGGTATGTACTATTTTAGATAAAAAAGATTTCAAGAGCGAAGGTGCATTAGCAAACTATGCCAGTATCGGAGACCTGATTGTTACCAAACAACAATTGATAAAATATGACTTAGGAGAGGTAGCACATGTAGAAAATATTATGCAGGGCGAAGAAAGAAGCAGAAGTTTTATTACAACCGACAGACTGGAAGAGTTAACACTAACGGAAACGGAAACGGAAAATGAAACCGTGAGTGATACACAAACAACCGAACGCTTTAGTGTAGAGAAAGAATCAACTAATGTTATCAATGACCAAAAAAACATCAACTTCGGTGTCAATATCAGTGCCGACTTTGGTCCGGTGCAAGCCAGCACAAGTTTTGGTTACAGCTCATCACACAGCTCCAATCAATCCAATCATGATGCCACCAGTTTTTCTAAAGATGTAACCACAAGAGCATTAAAACGAGTAAAAGAAAAAGTACGCACGTTGCGCTCTAAATTGCAAATACACGAAGTGGTGGATAAAACAGAACACAAGTATAGTAATATTCCGGGTGAAGACCATATCAATGGCGTGTATCGTTGGTTGGATAAATACTACTTGAATAAAGTTCTGAATTATGGCAAACGATTAATGTTAGAATTTACCGTTCCTGAACCCGCCAGTTTTTACATTTTCAATAAAATGCTCAAAGCCAAAGGCTCTAATGATTATAAAGAAATGCCAACAGATCCGAATGCTTTGAAAGAAGAAATAAGAAATGTTGATGGAGATCTAATCACAACACTAAAACTCAATTCGTTCAAAGATATCAGTAAAGAGAATTATGAATATTTCGCAGCTTATTACAACCTGACAGACATGGAACCATATCCGGCAGAAACCAAGATTATTGGGAAATCATTAAAAGTAACAAATGCAGGAAAGGATGCCGGCATTAATACAGACGAGCTTACCGTACCAGATGGCTATAATGCGACTTCATTTAAATCTGTGTCCTATTTCACACAAGGAAGCAACAGAGGTGGAGTATTGCAAGTCGGAAATATACAAACCTTTAGCATTAATACGACCAACTTCGGTACATTTCCTTCTGCAATAGCATCAGGTTGTGTAATTCCAATTAGTGCAAAGGCATGGAATTGGGATAATAATAATACTTGTGATTTTATTATAAATGTTCAAGTAAAATGTGAATTATCCGATGCTGGTATCGATAAATGGCGTTTGAAATTATACAATGCCATTATGGAAAAATACCAACAAGACCTGCGCGATTATGAAGAATGGCTGCGTGCACAGGAAATATATGATTTGCCGGATATGGGCAACAATCCCGATATCAACCGTAACATAGAACAAACCGAACTGAAACGTCGTTGCCTGGAAATGTTCAGCGGTCAGCGTTTCGAGAGCTTTGATGCAACAGTAAACGGCATCCCGAATGTTTCGTCTTATCCCGAATTTGATTTTATGGAAGCGATAAAAGAAGGCTCCATGGCTCGATTCTTTGAGCAGGCATTCGATTGGAAAAACATGACGTATGAATTTTACCCGTATTACTATGCCCGCAAAAAAATGTGGCTTACACTCAATAATATTCAGGAGAAAAACGATTCCGTGTTTGAAAGTTTCTTAAAATCCGGATATGCACGAGTAGTAGTACCGGTACAGCCAGGCTTTGAGTTATTTTTAGCCTTGTATGCGGGCTGGTCATGGCTCAACAAAGGAGAATCCATACCATTGCCGTTAGCCCTTCTATTCTACTCCGGCAAGGGAATGCCAAATGTGGGTATCGATCATCCATTGTTTGCAT
>CAYVGM010000277.1:0-3511 GCA_964451125.1 uncultured Chitinophagales bacterium | reverse complement strand
CTTAACGGAAGTATTTGCAATATAATACATCGCCTTTTGCATAGTGGATGTACACTGAGCAAAACTGGACGGATAAGGCCAATGCCCTTCGGATATATTGAATACCAGTGTTTCTAATCCTAAATTTTTAAAGAACGCTAATTGATTGTTTCTATTTGAGTAAATAATATGCGTTGGTGTATGACTTGCTTTTTTACCAAACAAATTTTTGCGAATAGAGAAAATAAGTTTTCTGGATTGCTGAGTAAGATTAAAATTATTTTCGATAGGGCCGGTTAAAATGAAAACACCATTCGGATTGAGTTTGGTCTTTAATATCTCCATAATGGGTTTTGGATTGGTTAAATGTTCTAAGACATTATTCAATAAAATGATGTCGAAAGTTTCAGTATAAGTTGGCTTCAACATTTCCTCAATGGTTACAAACTGCACGCCATTTATTTTTTCACAAAGCTGTTTGACTAAATCAGGATTAAATTCAGAACCAAATGCTTGGTAGCCTCTGTCTCTATCTTCAACAAGAAATTGACCGGCTCCGCAACCATAATCCAGCAGTTTTTTACCGGGTAGTTGTACTTTTTCCAGTTCCTCAAAAAGAAATCCGTATCTGTTATCGTTTGTTCCTGTTACCTCACTCTGATACTCTACGGGATACATTTTGTTTAAATCATCTGCATTGGGTAATGGATTCACTTGTATTAATCCGCAAGCAGAACATTTTATATATTCAAATGTTTTGTTGTTGAAAACAGTGTCTTCAAATACAGAAGATTTATGATGCGTATTGCGCAAAATAAACAAGTTGCCATGCAATAATTTGTACCAAAGATAATTTTTCTTTTTGAGCTTTACGAGTAGAGTGAATTTCGTGGAAGAGAATGATTATTTTTATAGCGGATGAAAAAGATTTCCATCATTACACCATCTTATAATCAGTCAGCTTTTATCGAACAAACGATTAATTCGGTATTGTCTCAAAATTATGCAAATTTAGAATACATCATCATCGATGGCGGAAGTACAGATGGAAGTGTAGAGATTATCAGGAAATATGAAAAGTATTTAACATATTGGGTAAGCGAAAAAGATAACGGACAAAGTCATGCTATTAACAAAGGATTTAAAATGGCAAGCGGAGAAATCATCAACTGGCTAAACAGCGATGATTACTATGCACCTGATACGTTTAAGATTATTGCCGAACAGATGGAAGATGAACAAGTCATGGTATTGAGTGGGAGAAGCAATGTGTTGCAGACAAATACGATAAAATATCAAACCAATGGAGTTGATTTATATAGTGATGTTGTTAAAACAATGGCGTATGCCAGAATAGACCAGCCAGAAACTTTCATACGTAGAAAAGTTTTGGAAACTACAGGATTGATAAATGAACAATTGCATTATCTGATGGATAGGGAGTGGTGGTTGCGCTATTTATTTTATTTTGGAAGTAAACAAGTGAAATCCATAGATGCAGTTTTGGTTAATTTCAGGTTGCATGAAGCATCCAAAACGGTAAGTGCTGCCGCAGGATTTGAAAAAGAATCGCTCAGCTTGTATTATTCCATTGCCAAAAAATACGGATTAGAAGAAGCAGCCTTTTTTGAAAAAATGCCGGATGTTATTCTCATTCCGCTTAATCATTATCCGCTTGATTTTCCGGCGGAGACAGTTAGAAAAATAATTCATAATTTTTGGTTGCAACAGGCAGAAATGGCTTATGCTGCTGATGATTATGCAACAGCAAAGCAGTTTCTAAATCAAATAAAGACAGATTTATTAGTTGCAGAAAATAGACCGATTTATACGTCACTTAAAAACAGAATAACTTATCTCCCTTTATTTTTAAAGAAGATCTGGAATAAACGCTAATGGAAATCAGCATCATTATACCCACTTTCAATAGAGAAGCTGTCTTAAAGCAGACATTGGATAATCTCAGGCCCTTGGTTGAAAAATATCCGATTGAGATAATTATTGTAAATGATGGTGAGGCGTTAAAAGGTAATTACGAAGATGAAAATATACATGTATTTAAGAACCCAAAAAAAGGAGTAACGGCAGCAAGGAATTTTGGAGCGGCAAATGCAAAAAGCGATATCTTGTTCTTTTTGGATGATGATATGTGGTGTAATGAAGATGCAATAAAAGCTATTCTAAGCTTCAAAGAAAGAGGCTTGACAAACACCAGTTGTTTTTTGATGAATTGGGAATACCCTGCTGCATTAAAAGATAGGCTGAGCAAAGAAAAGATAGGCAGATACTTATTGAATGCTGATTATCATAAGATGGAGGGCAGACTTAAAGAAAGAATTAATACTAAAGATGAATTTATGCGTATCTATTCCATTGGAAGCGGATCTTTTGTTATTGCTAAAGATATATTTGATAGTATAGGCGGCTATGACGAGAATTTTACATTTCAGGGAGAAGATATTGCTTTATCTCAGAAGATTACTAAAGCAGATTATTCTATATTAATACATACAGAGATAACTTGTTTTCATAATCAACGTGACAGATTAGATATTGAGGGCATGATGGATAGGAATTACAGAGGATATTATTCACAATTTAAAAATGGACATCTACTGAACCTGCAAGAAAATAAAAATCGAATTTATCTAAGACTCTTGCCATTTCGTTCTTTAGTAAGATTAATATATTCAGGTATTCCTAATAGTGCCATTTTTGATAAATTGTCTTTTCGTTTATTAGGAGTGTTGGGTAGTTTGAGTAAGTTGAAAGCATATTCAGATGTCAAAAAAATAAACTCACTTGAAATCTAAAGTTGTCTATATAATCTCTCATCTCGAAAAATCGATGACCTTTGAGTGGGTTTTGAAATATATTGACAAATCGATGTTTGAAATATACGTGATCAGTTTGAATCAATATGCCGATACGTTTTTGAATCAATATTGTGAATTGCTGCAAATCCCATTTTATCATATTTCATACAGCAGTAAAAAAGACACACCCAAAGCTATTTATTATTGTATTCGATTGTTTCAAAAAATAAAACCGTATGTAGTACATGCCCATTTATTTGATGCAGGATTAGTAGGGCTGACAGTTGCATATATTTTACGAATAAAAAAAAGAATTTACACAAGGCATTACGCTACACTTCATCACGAATATTATCCAAACGGCGTTAAATATGACCGTTATATTAATAAGATTGCAACTGGTATCATCGCTATTTCAGAAAATGTGCAAAATGTGCTGATACAGCAAGAACATGTACCCGCATCAAAAGTTCAGCTCATTTATCACGGCTTTGATTTCACGGCTTATGAAGATATTAACCAAGATAGAATCACACAAATAAGATTAAAATACAATCTTCATAATAGAGGCCCGGTTATTGGCATGGTGTCCAGATATTTTAAACTGAAAGGAATTGAATATGCACTTGAAGCATTTAGTCAATTTATAAAGAAATATCCCAATGCCGTTTTTGTCATAGCGAATGCATTTGGCCCCGATGGAAAAGAAATAAAAG
>CAYVGM010000276.1:0-3519 GCA_964451125.1 uncultured Chitinophagales bacterium | reverse complement strand
TTTGCACTTCCGTTGATACGAAGCCGTTCAGCCCGCCTATTGCCAATACGATGTTGGTGGCAGTTTTTTTCATTTATTTTCTCTCAAAAATTTTAGCACTTTACCAAGCAAATCTTTGGGATTAGTCATTTCTTCGTGTCGTCTTTTTTTGTATTCGTCCACTAAAGAACTGATGTCGCCAAATAAAATTAGACGGTCAAGAACTGCGTTTACAAAATTTTCGTCTTTTAAGTTTTGTTCATTTTCAAGTAACCTTAAATAGCCACCCAATGCTCTTTCTTTGTTACCTTGTTCTTCTAAACACCTAGAAGTCCAATAATACAGTTCTTTAATGTCAAGAACTCCGTTGTCAATGGAATGAATACTGCATTGCTGAAAGATTTGATATGCTTCATTCAAGTTGCCTTCCATTAGTTTCAACCTGCCATATTTAAGCAACATTTCATATTTTAATTCCTTCGTTTCTCCTTTTTGGTTTATTTTCTCCAATGTTTCTCTAAGCGACCAACCAACTTCGTCAAAGGTTGAATTATATGTTAGTTTTTTTTCTGTTGTATTGGACGCTGTATTGGTTGTCTGCTTTTCGTCAAATTTGTCTTCTTCTGGATTTGAAGGGAACAAATTTTTTCCAAAACATTCAGTTATATCAAAGTAATAATTTTCGGTAACAGTAAATTTTTGTCCATTTTCCCATTCGGGATATTGAAATTTGAGTTGGTCAATTTTTCTGCCGTTGTGTTCTATTAAGGTTTGTTTAATTACTTTCCATTCAGGTAGTCCTCGTCCTGTGCATAAGCATTTCAAATACTCATATTCAACCGAAACATAATCGTTTGGAACAACATATTCAATAATTACAGGATTGTCTATTGAATTTCCGTTTCCACCTTTTATTGGCAAGTCCACGCCAAAATCTTTTTTTATCAATTCTCTTACTGTAATTGTTTTTGTCTTTGGAAGTTCAAATTTTATTGCACTATTAATTTCTTCCATTACACTTTCAATATTTGGTCTCATAATTAAACCCCTCACTCCTGCGTTGTGTAGTGAAGCGGCATAATCACTCATTTTCTTTCTTGAAAGTTCTTTTAGTTTTTCAAAATCAACTGTGTTATTGGAAAATACTTTTACCCAATGTTCCATTACATATTCTTCAACCATTTCAGAATTCGTGAAATTAGTAACACCTAATTGTTTAAGATTGTCGTGGTTGTATCCATAAATTTCCCATATATCACTAAATTTTTCTTTGTAAATCAGTTTTTGGGACTGAAGAAATTCTTCTACGGAAGGTATTGGCGATTTATACTTTTGGACTTTATCGTTTCCTTGAAACAGGTTTTTCCAAAATTTGTTTTCAGCCCTTTGGTTTAAATCCCACTCTTGAACTATTGCACTCTTAAAAAACGGTTTTGTCAATTCTATAATGTGTTGAATTTTTTCGTCTAAAGTGGCAAGTTTTGTTTTGGTGGGAACTAGTGTAACTGAAAACTCGTTAAATGGATTTGCAACAGTTTCACTACTATTAATTGCTTCAATAATCTTACTTACTCCATTGTTGAAATTATCAATATTTATTGTGTCTGGTTGGAACGGTATAAGAAAATGAACATTCTTTTTTTTCTCTTTTTCCAAAGTAAATCGGTAAAAAGAAGTCCCTTCTTCAAGTAAACAATTAAATCCTCTATATTTTTTTTCAATTTCATTTGGGTTTTTCCTGTCCCAATTATAGAAAAATGTTCGGTATTCTTGTCCTGAAAAAAAAGCCATATTCTATTCTATTTATAAAGTCATTATTTTAAGTGTTCTAATCCTTTAAATGCAACAAAATAGCCATCTCCACAAAACAACATATTCATATCCTCTCTTGTTGCATTTGCGAATGAAATACCTGCAAAAACAGGCAACGCATTATACGTTTTAGCCAAATCCAAAATATCCTGATAATTGTTTGAAAATAGAGTATCGGGACGGGTTGGAAATACAGCCGTTTCTACAACAACATAATACACTTTTCCATTCCTGCTTTTCATTACAAACTGAGGATATTCTTTACCAATTATTCTATTAATGTTTATAATTTCCATTCCTTCTGATTGGTAAAGGTTAGCCAAAATTTCAACAGCAAAGCGATGTAACTCCTCTTTACTCATAGGGTGTCCTTCTCTTTCTTGTGTGGTCGAATGATAAACTACACTTGGTTCTCCGTTTTCGTCAGTAAATGCCATATCTAATTATTTAAGTTCTTTTCCTGATAGCATATCTCTTAAAAATATGCGGTCTATGTCTTGAATTGTCAAATCTGCTCTTAAAATTTTAGGTGTATCAGGATAATCTTTATTAGCTCGGGAAACAAAGTAGTCCGTTTTGTCCTCATGTTCTGAATAAAAGGATAAGAGATTTTCGGTAAGTCTTTTAATAGCATTACGGTATGCTCTTGCTCTATTAAACAAGTGATTTACTGCTTTGGGGTCGCTGAATAATTGCTCAATAGATTTGTTTTTAATAACACTACTGATGAAAGCAATTTTTTCGTTTTCCGAAAATGTTTTTTCATCATTCATTAACTTTATAAGATGACTGTGTAATGCTTTATTTCTTTTAGAAACATATCGTAACCATTGATAGACATAAATTGCAATTTGGCTTTCTTGTTTATTTTCATTCATCCAAGTTGTGCCGTCCCCAAATGAAACAAAATCCATTTCATCTGTATTTTCGCTTGAATATGGATAAGCAAATGCTCCTGTGTCTAATAATGCGTCAAACGATTTGTCGTAAAAATCTCCCGAACTTGTTGTATTTATAGGTTGAGTTGTTTTGCGGATTGCTGTTAGAAATTCATAGTAAGAACTTAATTCGGGTTCTGTAAAATGATGTAAAGCATAACCTGCAAGGTGTGCTCTTAATCTTTCCTTGTCAAATTGTTCGATGATTTTAGCAAGAGCAGCAGACCGTGAATATATTTGCACGGCAGTTTTTATGTCAATTTTATTGCTTAATAAATGCTGTAAAACTTTTGCACCTGTTTCGATGTCCTTTTTGCCACCGGGAAATATCTCGTTAAACATTTTTTCCGTTGTTTCTTCAAGCGGATTTTTTTTGCGTCTGAAAAAGTCAAATAGTCCCATACCGTTGTTTATTTTATTACGTTCTTTTAATGTCTGTGCGGTGTCGCTCGTAAAATTGCCACCAACGTTTTGCCGCTTTGCGTAGTGGCGGATTTTTAGCACAAAAGTTTAATCGAAGAACTGAACTTGAACTTATCACAAAACTGTCATACGAAGCACTGCACCCGCCATTACGCAAAACGGCTGTTACCAGCAGTATTTCTTTATATTTCGTCATATACTTCGTCTTTGTCCAAGAAGCCGAACTCTTCAATTTGTGGTAAAATCTTGTTCGCAAGTTGTTCGTTTGCCTTGCTCAATTCTTTTAGTTCGTCTGTCGCCAAGTTGTGTTCTGTCAAGCAACGTCTGATTTGATACCAACCTGCATCCCAAGTGTCAATTTTCCATT
>CAYVGM010000275.1:0-3549 GCA_964451125.1 uncultured Chitinophagales bacterium | reverse complement strand
CAAATGTAATCCTATAATTTATAAATGTCAATACTTTATCTGTTTTTAACTAAAAATAATTTCGTATTTTGTTATTTGTAAATATGTAACAGGCTGTTTTATTAACCTGAGTTCGGATTAAGAAAATTAAGGTGAAAAAAATAGTTGATTTCTCATTTTTTCCTCCAACTACACAAGGAGGAGGAATTAAAGGGAGGTGGTTCTATATCAAAAATCAACTATTTATTAATTAAAACGCTTATTGCGAACTCAGGTTATTAAATAAAGTCAACGCTTTTATAAAAAAAATAACTTACCTCAACGCTTTCTCTAAATCGGCTATCAAATCATCCGCATCTTCTACGCCAACACTTAAACGTATTAATGAATCCACAACGCCTGTCTTGCGACGCTCTTCTATCGGAATACTTGCATGGGTCATCGTGGCAGGATGCCCTATTAAGCTTTCTACTCCGCCCAACGATTCAGCTAATGAAAATAACTTGGTGTTAGACAGCACTTTGTCTGCCGCTTCAAAGCTGTCGTCTTTCAAAGAAAAGGATACCATAGCACCAAATTGTTTCATTTGTTTTTTTGCAATGGCATAACCTTTGTGGTCTTCAAATCCCGGATAATTGACTTGCCCAACCTTAGGATGCTGACGCAAATAGTCGGCAATTTTGCGCGCATTTTCACAAGAACGATCCATGCGCAAATGCAAAGTTTTTATGCCACGCAACACCAAAAAACAATCCTGAGGTCCCGGTACGGCACCACTTGCATTTTGTAAAAAATAAAGACTATCAGCCAGTGTTTTATCTTTTACTACGATAGCCCCGTGAATGACATCGCTGTGTCCGCCTAAATATTTAGTTGCAGAATGTAAAACTAAATCTGCACCTAAGTCTAATGGTGTTTGTAAATAAGGTGATGCAAAAGTATTGTCAACGCAAACTAAGATTTGATGTTTTTGGGCTAAGGCACACACAGCTTCAATATCCACGATATTCAGCATCGGATTGGTAGGAGTTTCTATCCAGATTAATTTCGTTTCAGGGCGTATGGCAGCTTCTATATTCGACACATCTGTCATGTCAACAAATGAAAACTGAAATCCGAATTTTCCATAAATCCGATTGAATAGACGGTAAGTGCCTCCATACAAATCATTGGAAGAAATAATATGATCGCCGGATTGAAAAAGCTTGAGAATCGCATCGGTAGCGGCTAAGCCACTTGAAAAACAGATGCCGTAATTGCCGTTTTCTAATGCAGCCAGTTGGTTTTGCAGTACATCACGAGTCGGATTTTGTGTGCGTGCATATTCATAACCCTTATGCTTTCCGGGAGCTTCCTGCACATAAGTTGAAGTCTGGAAAATGGGTGTCATGATTGCCCCTGATGACAGATCGGGCTCTATGCCGGCATGGATTACTTTAGTAGCGAATTTCATTTGTATAATTTGAGATGTTGAGTTTGTTTTTGGTTGACGAAAATAAAAAAACCGCCTAACATTAAGCGGTTTTTTATAGTATAATCTGTTCCGCTTTATTTTCGGTTTATGGTGATACAACAGTAAGTAGATACAAATTTCATGTTGTAAATATAGTAAAATAAGCTAAAATAGCGTCAGTTTTCATTTCTTTCTCTCAATAGCTTATAAAGTTTGATGCCAAGCATAAGCAATATCATCAAAACAAGTAATCCAATGATGCCACTCAGCCAACTCATTCCCGTTTTAACTACAACCAAAAACACGATGGCAAAAAGCAAGACCGTTGAAACTTCATTCCAGACACGCAATTGCATAGAGGTATAAGTGAAAATGTGCTTTTTTTGTTGAATGTAAACTTTGTGGCAAAATAAAAAATAGAGATAAAGCATAAACACAAATCCGATTTTTATAATCAGCCAGTTGGCTAAAACACCATATAAAATGCCCATCCAGACACCGAAAACGAGCGTTAGAAGGGCAGAAGGCCATGCAATGATAGTCCAAAGACGGTTTTGCATCAATAAAAGCTGGCGAATTAAGATACTTCGTTCTGGTTCAGTTTTTTCGTGTGCTTCTGTCGTGTAAATAAACAGTCGGGGCATATAAAAGATAGCAGCAAACCAAGTGACTACAAAGATGATGTGCAAAGATTTTACATACAAGTAGAGCATCCTGCAAAAATAAGTTATTTTCAACCTCGTAGGTTGATTTTGATTTTATAATGAAATGTGATATATAAACTAATCTATTTCAGTAATATTAAAATTAGTTTCATGGTTTTTTTCTATAAATATATGCTGAAACAGCAAATCTGCTATTTTCCATGTTCTATATCCAATGTAATCATGGATTAGCTCATTTTTATGTTCTAAGCTATTAGCCTTATTTAGGTTGTCATAAAATACCCCAACCTCAAATTCATCTGGTTCTGTATAATTTCGTAAGATACAATTACAGCAAAAATTTAATGTTCTATAGCTGTCAGATTGTGAAAAACAGTGTAAATCTTTGCAGAATATGATTGCTTCTTTAATAGTATCTAATGATAATTCATAATCTTTTTTGCAAGACTCTAATGATGTCGCACAGCTTAGAATTATGTTGCAAATAGTAAGTCTTCTTCCATTAATTACTGGAGAGCCTCGACAAATTTCAGGGTTGCGATTAATATATTGAAATAACATGCTATTTTATACTTTCGGTTTATACATCGACTCCGTCAGCATTTTTTGACCGTCTTTTTCATCTAATAATTGCTGAACGGTATAGTCTGAATGTTCACGCATAAATGCCTGAACAATTTTCCAACCCACCCATGCCCCTACTTTTCCGGGACTTTCTTTCGGCATACCATAGGTATAAGGGCCGTCTTTCACATATTTGAATTGTTCAAACCGCGTATCATACAGCAATTTCTTTTCAATAAAATACGACCAGATTTGTTGTTCATTATCATTGCACCATTTCCATTGTTTGTCTGAATATTTGATGATATCATTCGGTTTTTTATCCGGCAAAAAAGCCTGCATCAAATACAAGATTTTTCCTTCTGCCAGCATTTTATCCAAAAGTGTAGAGCGGTCGGAGGGTGGAGGTACGATATTGGAAGCCAGTGCCTGAGCGCCATCTATGGCTATATATTTTTTGTCGAAAGTGGGATAGAGATAGGTAATTTCAGGAAATACTGCCGGATAATAGAGATACCTTGCACCCAAGTATTTATCTAAAGAAAAGGCAAGCATACTGTCGCCGGCTGTAAATACGGAATAAGAAAACTCAGATATACAGGTAAAAAGTTGCGGTATGATTTTTTTTGGAAAATAAGCGGTGTAATTAGTGAATAAGATATTTAAGTCATCTTCCAGAAACTTCAAATCCGGGAAAGTATGCTGTACACTGTCGTACAAACCCCGCATGCTTGCAGATGAAACAAATTCTCGCATAACAGCCATTTGTTTGCTTTTGTCGCCGGCAGAGGGCAAGCTGAGTACATTATTATAATATACCGGAAAAAACAAGGGATATTTAGACTTATACTTGTTGATTTCATTTTCGATATCGTTGGGATTGGCGGC
>CAYVGM010000274.1:0-3550 GCA_964451125.1 uncultured Chitinophagales bacterium | reverse complement strand
TTAAATAAAATTATAAATATAGTATATCTATATTAAGTATTTATAAAAAACATTTATAAAAAAAAGACTGCCCTTTTAAGACAGTCTCTATTTTAGATTGATATTGTATTTTTATTTTACCTGATTTACAATGGCCTCGAATGCTTTTGGATCATTCATGGCTAAATCGGCTAACACCTTACGGTTAATGTCGATTTTTGCATCAGCTAATTTTTTGATGAATACAGAGTAAGACATGCCAAACTCACGAACTGCCGCATTGATACGTACAATCCATAAACTTCTGTAATCTCTTTTTTTGTTTTTTCTGCCTACATAAGCATAACCTTGTGCTTTATCGAAGGCATTCTTGGCTACTGTCCATACATTTTTTCTACGACCGAAGTAGCCTTTGGTCTGTTTGAGGACTTTCTTTTTGCGGGCTTTTGCCGCTACTGCGTTTACTGAACGTGGCATGACTTTTAAATTTTAATTGTGATAAATAATAACCCATCGGCGCTGCCTTGCCTTATGGTGTAATAATTTTTTAGCTTAAAACCAGCAGTTTTTTAGCATTAGCCATATCCGTTTCACGGATAATAGTAGTGCCGGTTAAAGCTCGTTTTCTTTTAGTAGATTTTTTTGTTAATATATGGCGTTTGTAAGCCTGTGAGCGTTTTATTTTTCCGCTTCCGGTAACTTTAAAGCGTTTTTTCGCGCTCGAATTGGTTTTCATCTTTGGCATATACTCGATTTTAAACTGTTTAAAAAGATAATCTTGCCGTATTTGGGCAAAATGAGGTGCGAAAATACAAAAAAAATGAGAATTTAAATAGAAACAAAAAACAGAAATGTGTGTTTTATGTTAAATTTAGTATGAAATAACGTAAATCAACCTCTATGATGAAATTCCAAGAAGTTCTTTTATCTTTTCAAACATATAAAATGGGGCATCTACCGCTCCCATATTGGTCATAAAATCAGGTATATTTCCACCCGGGCTACTGTTTGCCTGATGTTCGAGCTGTACTTTATTATTTCCTAAAGGTGTAATTTTAAAAAAAGCCTTCATTTTCTTAATCCGCACACAATCTTCTTTTTCAGCCATCAAATCAGAGGCAGCGTCCATATTGATAAGTATCACCCCATTGGCATCTGGACTATTAATTCTCACATGTGAAATGATATCGCGCTTCTTTATCAATGGAGCTGAAATGACATTGTACAGGTAAAAATCGTTTTCGCTTATTTTTTTTATTATTTTTACACTTCCGGGTTCTACCTTGTAAGACCATTTCTCATAAGATGTTACTTTTCTGAATAGACTGGTAATCTTATCGCTGCTAACATTAAAGGTGGATATTGCTTTAAATTCTTTCAGATTGGAATTAGGTGTTTTGCGCGTCCAAATTTTAATGCCACCTTTATCTTTTTCCAGACGCCACTGTTCTTCAGCTTTTATACTGTTTAGGCTTACCAGGATGATGTAAATAAAAAGAAATAATCTTGTCATACTTTCGTTTTCTGTAATGTTTAACAAACTTTATGCCTTTTTTAACATTAAAAGTTATTTTTTCATTTTAATTTTGGAGGCAAAGATAATACTTTAGGCAAATGAAAAAACATTTACTTTTCGCTTTTTTAGTCTCTTTAACATTTTCTGTCTTTTCTGGTATACCCGGTTATTTGGGAATATCTATCAAGGCATATAAATCCGGTAATGTAAATGGTATTCAAATTATAAATATATTTGATGGAAGCCCGGCTAAACAATATGGATTAAAGGAAAATGACATCATTACTAATGTCAACGGTAAAGTAATGCTTGAGAAAACAGATTTGACTTCCTTTATTGATACCCATAATTGGGGTGATAAAGTGAATGTAGATTTTATCAGAAACGGAAAAATGCTGAATAAAGATGTTGTTTTGGGATATAAAAGTAATGTGCGGACATATAATGTAAAGAAAGTGGTTAAAACCGATGGAGAACATTGGATGTTTACTGATGATAATACGGAAGTATTCGTTTTGGCAGATAATACTCCTGTTTCTATCTCTAAAACAGACGATGCCGGAAATACTGAAAGCTGGCAACCCGGTATGCTCACCCAAACAGAAGTACCACAATATTTTTTAGATTTTGAAGATAAAATGTATTGTATCAAACGGATAAAAGAAGATCAGGCAAAGCGCAACTGTAAAATCAATGATATTATTTTTATCAAAGAAATAAAAGAAAAAGCTAAAGACAGTCTGGAAATAAAATCGGAATTGCTTCCTGAATTATTTTCCGTATATCCAAATCCAAACACCGGACAGTTTACACTCGAATTCAGCTCTAAGGACAAAGGAACTTTGCAAGTCTATATTTTTGATATTACAGGCAGAGTTGTGAAATCGGATATCCTTCAGAATTTTGACGGGAACTACAGCGTACCTTACGATTTGACCAACGAACCCAAAGGTGCTTATTTGTTACAACTGAAAATTGGCAATAAAATGACTTCCAAAAAAATTATTATTCAATAAAAATAAAGACTAACTATTATTCAGCTTAATTTATTCAACATGAAAAAAAATTTACTTCTAATCCTTACTTCCCTTTTTGTACTTGCTGCAACTGCAACACCCGGATATATGGGAATTTACACAGCAAATTATGTAAAAGAAAACCTTAAAGGCGTTCGTATTTCTGACGTCATTGCAAATAGTGCTGCAGAACAATTCGGTCTGAAAGAAAATGATATTATCACCTCAGTAAATAATCAGCCCATCACTACTTCCGATATGTTGGTGAAGGCAATTACCTCGCATCAGGTAAATGAGAAAGTAGAAATCACGTTTGTTAGAAACGGAAATATAAATTCGACAAGTGTTGTATTGGGTGAAAAACCGCAAGCCATTAATTATAAAATTACTATAGATGAAAAAGCAGAAGGTACAGTTTATAACTTTACTGATGATAAATTGAGTATAGTACTGAATGCTGACGGTAAAACTCCTAAGTCTGTTACGCAACTTCTTACGAATGGAACTACTGTGTCTTGGACAGCAGAAAAATCTTCATTGAATAATTTATATAATCAGTTCAGTGGCATACAGGATAAAATAAATGCATTGATTAAATTAAAAAAACAGCAAAGTACTTGTAATTGTCATTGCAAAAACTATACGTTTCCTTATTATAAAATAGACAAGAAAAACGAAACAGTGGCAATCAAATCACTCGTAACTGACACGAAAGTAAATGTATTCCCAAATCCGACGAGCGGAAAGTTTACATTAGATATTACTTCTGCCGAAAAAACAACAGCGCTACTGACTATCTTAGATGTGAATGGTCAGGTAGTTCGCACACAATCGCTTCCTGCAATTGATGGTAAATATAGCCAAACTGTAGATTTATACGGTCAGGTAAAAGGAGTATATATCGTGCAGGTAAAAATTGGAGAGCAGTTGCATACGCAGAAAGTTGTGTTGCAATAGTTTTGATTTTATCTAAAGTTAAAAAAGGCTACCTGCGTGCTAGTAGCCTTTTTTTATTTGGAACTAATAGTATAAAATTAAA
>CAYVGM010000273.1:0-3553 GCA_964451125.1 uncultured Chitinophagales bacterium | reverse complement strand
GTTTTTTTAAAATAACAATCCTATTACCTATTTTTTATTAGGGTTTGGGTTTAAAATAACAACCTAAAATCATAAAATACAAAGTGAAGTTAGTGCTAAAGTATTAACTTCACTTTTATTATTTTATGAGAAAATGGATTTTAAAACTATTTGCATTATTTCTCCTATTGTATATTGGAATATGCATATTACTCTTTTTATATCAGGAAAAGCTCATATTTTTCCCGGACAAACAAGATAAAAGTATTCAATACAATTTTGCAAATGAATTTGATGAACATTTTATTTCATTAAAAGATGGCAATAAACTACATACTGTACTATTTAAATCAGACAGTGCCAAAGGTGTAATTTTTTATTTGCATGGCAATGGAGGTTCTATCTATTCGTGGGGCGATGTTACCCCCTTTTACAACCAACTCGGATATGATGTCTGGATGACTGACTACAGAGGATACGGTAAAAGTGAAGGAAGCATTTCATCTGAAAAACAATTTCTCAGTGATTTACAAACAGTATATGATACTATTAAAAAACATTACTCTGAAAACAATATAATTGTACTGGGATATTCCATTGGCACCGGACCTGCAACGTATATTGCTTCTGCAAATCATCCTCGTCTGCTTATACTTCAGGCACCTTACTATAGCTTAACAGATATGATGAAAAAAACATTTCCGCTTATTCCCGCTTTCTTATTGCGTTATAAATTTGAAACTTATGTTTACCTAAAACAGTGTGTATGTCCGGTGGTGTTATTTCATGGTACTCAAGACGAAACGATATATTATGGTTCATCATTGAAATTAAGTGAATATTTTAAAAGAGGAGATACGTTATATACCCTACAACATGCCGGGCATAATGGCATGAGTGACCTAAAAGAATATCAAAAAATTCTTTCAAATAAGCTATGTAAATATTAAACTTATTTTGCCAGCACTTCTGCAGCAGTTTTTCCAATATAAGCCGGCGAATCTACTACATGGATGCCACACTCGCGCATGATAGCCATCTTGGCGGCTGCCGTATCGTTTTTGCCTCCAATAATTGCACCGGCATGCCCCATTCGTCTGCCTTTTGGTGCAGTTTGACCTGCAATAAAACCAATAACAGGCTTGCGCATATTGTCTTTCAGCCACATGGCCGCATCCACTTCCATCGTGCCACCTATCTCACCAATAATCACGATAGCTTCTGTTTCCGAATCATCCATAAACAATTGTACGGCTTCTTTAGTAGTTGTGCCAATTATCGGGTCACCACCTATGCCAATTGCGGTAGTAATTCCCAATCCGGCTTTCACCACTTGGTCTGCTGCTTCATAAGTAAGTGTACCTGATTTAGATACAATACCGACATTTCCCTTTTTGAAAACAAAACCGGGCATAATACCCAGCTTGCATTCTTCAGCGGTGATAATGCCAGGGCAATTGGGGCCAATTAAACGCGCACCCCTTTCTGTAGCATATTTCTTGGCATTGATCATATCTTGCACCGGTATACCTTCGGTTATGGCAACAATTAATTTAATACCTGCATCGGCTGCTTCCATAATTGCATCGGCTGCAAAAGCCGGAGGCACAAAGATGATAGATACATCTGCTCCTGTTGCCTTTACGGCATTTGTTACCGTATTAAATACTGGACGGTCTAAATGCGTTGTTCCTTCTTTTCCGGGTGTAACACCACCCACTACATTAGTGCCGTATTCTATCATTTGTGTGGCATGAAATGTGCCTTCTTTTCCTGTAAAACCTTGTACGATTACTTTTGATTGTTTGTTTACTAAGATGCTCATTTTACTTATTGTGAAGTTCTTTATGTAATTCTTTTAGCTTGATGATATGCGAATCTCTTGCTTCTTTCAAGAAATCTGATGCAAAGATAAAGTCAATCAGCTCTTTGTTGTCTGCATAAAACAAAGATTCTTTATCTCCTTCCCAACATTTTTCACCCAAATGCAAGAAAATAATCTTATCTCCGTTGGTAATCACACTATTCATATCGTGTGTGTTAGTGATAGTTGTAATATTATATTCACGGGTAATCTCCATAATTAATTCATCAATAACAATAGATGTTTGTGGATCGAGTCCTGAGTTTGGCTCATCACAAAACAAATATTGAGGATTCATAACAATGGCTCTTGCAATGCCGGTACGCTTTTGCATACCTCCGGAAATTTGAGAAGGAAATTTCTTGTTGGCATTTACCAAATTTACTCGTTTCAATACTTCATTTACTCTATCTGATTTTTCAGACATAGACATGTGTGTAAACATATCTAATGGAAAACGCACATTTTCTTCAACTGTTAAAGAATCAAACAGTGCTCCACCCTGAAACAACATACCTAACTCACGACGAATGGCATTTTTATCATCCATATCCATTGCTACATAATCGCGTTTATCAAAATAAACATGACCGCTGGTAGGTGTCATTAACCCGACTATACATTTTAAAAGTACCGTTTTGCCTGAGCCGCTTTTACCAATAATCAAATTATTCTTTCCTGCTTCAAAATAGATAGAAATATCTTTCAATACATCTTGCGAACCAAACGATTTACATACATTCTTAACTTCTATCATTGAGCAGTGTTATTGGTGATTAGTGATTAGTAATTGGTGGTTGGTTAATTTACAAATATGATGTTGAATATAATAACTAATTTAGCATGAGCCATGTTACAATGAAATCTGCAAATAAAACTAAAATACAGCTTAATACAACTGCTCTTGTACTTGCTTTTCCAATCTCTATGGCACTTCCACTTGCAAAAAATCCCTGATAGCAAGAAACGGACGTTAAAATAAACCCAAAGACAGTTGCTTTTACCAACATTACAGCAATATTAAATGGCACAAAATCCATCAAAATACCTTGCGTATAATCGTCGGCGGAAACATAACCGGTAAGCGAACCTGCAAATAAGCCCCCATAAATGCCGGTACCCGCTGCAATGACAACCAACAATGGAATCATAGTAACAGCTGCTGCAATTTTAGGCCCAATCAGATAAGAAACTGTATTGACACCCATAATTTCTAAAGCGTCAATTTGCTCGGTAAGACGCATCGTTCCGAGTTCTGAGGCAAGATTAGAGCCCACTTTTCCGGCTAAAATCAGACACGAAACAGTAGGAGCTAATTCTAAAATCATGGATTCTTTTACAACATAACCCACATAATACATGGGCACCATGGATTGCGACAAATTATATGCAAACTGCACCGATGAAACTGCACCGATGAAAAATGAAATCAATAAAATGATAACCAAAGAACCTACCCCGATATTCGACATTTGTCGCAGCGTTTCTTGCCAGTACATGGTAGCTCTTTCCGGTTTGGTAAAGCATCTTTTTATCGTTAGTATATATCTCCCGATATGAAAAAGAGGTCCGCCAGTATCGTAAACGTATTCTGCCATAGTAAGTTTGTAAAAATAGGTTATTTTTCTGAGAATGAGAAAGATTTCAACCTACGAGGTGTTTTGAAGTTCTATATTTCTTAAGCTGTTGATTTTCAATTGCAATCTATTT
>CAYVGM010000272.1:0-3561 GCA_964451125.1 uncultured Chitinophagales bacterium | reverse complement strand
GACAGAATCCACCTTTTCAATATCATAGTAGGCGTTAAGTTTGGATTTATGGCAAGAAGATTCACTTACGTAAAGTAGACAATGATTAAGATGATTATTCTTTTCTAACAACCATTACTGCTTGAGAATGCTCCCACCCGTCATTACCAGTATTTTGTACATCTAATCGCATTATTAAAGTACCTGCACCAGTAACCGTGCAATAATCCAAATAATGTATCGGTCTGTAGTTATCATGATCACTACCTCCTTCATCGGGTCTATATAACATATATCTAGGAGTTGATGATCCATCAGTGCATGTACACGTTGAAGTTCCTGTCTTAATGGGTTTAATATAGAAATCATCAGTATTACTTCCACCTGTCAGTCTAAGGGTAACATTAGCATCTATAATTATAACATCACCCACATCCACATTCATTGTACTGCCAGATGATATTACAGTTTTGGTAGTATTAGATCCGGATGTCCCTGCAGCGTAAGCTGAACTTACTAAAACATTCGTAGAAGAAACATTTAAGACACCATTTGCATTTGCAAATACTCTTCTATTTCCCGTACCTGCTAAATTATTAACTGTAACTGCACCATTATTATCAATACTCATTCTTGTTGCTGATGAACCAGTATTTGTGCCCGACATAAATCGTAAATTATTTTGATAATTATCTATAAAGTGTGCTGTTGTATATGTCCCCCCTGGAGCATTTAGTTGTAATTGCCCTCCCTCATTACTTGCGTCCATTGCCCCTAATGCCAGACGAGATTCTGTTGGGATTGAAGATAGTCCTATACCAACATTTCCATTTTGATCAATGCGCATTCTTTCTAAAAATAATTCAGAACCTGAACTACCTACACTAAATAACATTGGCCTGTTTCCCGATGCTAACTGAAATGTTCCTTTTCCGCCAAATGATGATGCTCCACCTGTATTAACATAACCAATATGTCCTCTGTAATTTGAACTTCCACCTTGATAAAAATACATGCCTGCAAATCCACCTGCTGTAGAATTGTCCAATGCTGCAACTCCTGCACCATCAGCATTGTTGATTACATGAAGTTTATTTGCAGGTGAGGTCGACGAAAAATCACCAATTCCAACACTGCCTTTCACATACTGATCGTCAGTATAAATTGCAGGTGTCGTTGCTGTCGTAGCCTTTATCCAGTCATCACCCAATGAAGCTTCTAATTTCACCCATTTCGTGCCATTATAATAATAAAAAGTATTTGCAGCAACAGCAGTAGCACCAGAACCAGCTGCAGTTTGATTAAATACCATTAACCCAGTAGCAGGGCCGGCAATGGTCGTTGCATCTCCTGTTCCGGAAAGATTTACTCTAGGAATAAGAAGTCCTTTGTCTGTTGCTGTAATGTCTAATTTAGCAGAAGCATTTGGCGTATTGGTTCCGATACCTACGTTGTTTTGGGCTTGTGCAATACTAATGCCAAATAGGATAAAAAGAATTGAGTAGATTTTTTTCATATAAATTATATTTACAGTTAATTATTTTAGTTTATTGTTTAATAAGTTTTTTAGTAATTTTTTGATCTCCTAAACTTATATTTATAACGTAGGTTGCTTTCGCTAAATCAGAAAAATCATATTCCAATTTGTTATTACCTTGTGTTACAGCATCCGTTTTTGATTTTACCACTTGTCCCAAAACATCATATACGATGGTTTGTAAATTACCGTTAGTTGGTGCATACAGGTTTAATATTGCTGTACCTGAAGTTGGAGTGGGGTAAAAATCAGATGCAGCTAATTGCATATTTCCTTTAAGTCTGCCTTTAATAGTATTGCTGTACTTATAGGCACCGCTTAAATCAATTATTTTCAGACGATAGTAATAATCTGTTTCTGCAACCACATCCCAATCTGCTTGTGTATAGCTGTGAGGCATAGCTGTTGTGCCATTTCCAAGTACAAAAGCTATACTGTAAAATGATTGTGCATCGCCACTTCTTTCCAGTTCAAACCCATAATTATTTATTTCAGTAGCCGTGTTCCAGTCCAATTGAAAATAAGTATTATCAATAGGTGTTAGTTTGAAATCAGTAAGTTGAACCGGCAAAGCCGTACTGGAAAACAAATTAGTGCCATGTATTCTGAATTTAGAAAATGATGTTTGATTATTGAGTGAAATAGATTGATTGCCTGCACTTGTAAACTGACACCAAATATATGAAGTAAGATGATGAAATGGCGCCCAATTACCGGGGCCAAATTGCGAAGTACCTCCTACAATACCATCTTTTGCCAATACGCGCAATAATTTTGTTTGATAAGGATTACCACAAGCTGTAGGGATGTCTTTATATTTAGTTAAATCATCTAAAGAAGAGCCGGGATATGCAGTAAAATTGTAATTGATAGTACCCGTAGCATCACTTGCATTTGCAACCCATTCATGTGATAAATCATTGCCTGCATCTAAATAGTATAAATCATAAATTCCGTCTGGAGTACCATTGCAATCCGGAAAAGGATTATTTCCAGGACCCGGATCCTTACCTACATCACACAAAATGTTTTGGTATAATACAGATTGTGTTTGATCTTCAATATGACCTAAAATAGATTTGTCTGTTGGAGCTGAGTTAAAGTTTATATTAAACCCTTCCATTCCGTCTTTAACAGTCGGAGCAAAGCCAATGGGAAAATCGTATGAAACTGCAGCATTCACCTGGCGTCTCAGCTTGCCTTCTATATATCTGTCTTGACCGTTTGAACTTATTGTTGCATAACCGCTAAGTGAAGTATTCAATGGATTACGCAAATACAACTCATAAGCATAAGTAGCAACATTACTTGGGCTACTAAG
Organism: uncultured Chitinophagales bacterium; assembly: GCA_964451125.1. Classification (GTDB taxonomy): domain Bacteria; phylum Bacteroidota; class Bacteroidia; order Chitinophagales; family JADIYW01; genus JADJSS01. Next base: position 724 of record CAYVGM010000272.1, on the reverse strand, counting down.
ATTAGTTCTGATTACTGCCTCATTTGTACCTGTTCCTGCCCACGTTGTATTTGGTGTTGATGTCTCAAAACTAATACTTCCGGCTACGTTAACATTTGCTCCCAAAGAGATATATTTTGCAGGAGTTGTGGTTATAGTAGAATTTCTGTAAACTTTAAGATTACAAAACTGATTATCATGTGCATTAGTAGTGTACGTTGTACCGTTTAAAGTTCCACTTATAATTTGTTCTGTAGTACCATAAAACTTTTCCGTGCCTGTGCTTTGATATTTATTATTACTTACTGTGTTTGTCCAATTGCCTGTCAATTCAATCGTACCACCACGATTAATGAATAATCCGTCATTATTCATTATTTCACCGTTTACAAAAATCAGACAAGTGCTGTCGTAAAGCGTGGCAGTAGAAGAGACACTGCCCGGACCGTTAATATACAATTCGTTAGCTCCTTTTAGGTTGGTAAAATTGTAGATAAAAAGAAGTAAAAAAAACAGTTTGTAGAATTTATTCATACCATATTTTTTACAAATTTAATAAAGAATTCCTTTCTCAGGCGAATTTTAACATTTTATTATAAAATTAAGATTTAATACTAATAAAAATACACCATATTGGGTATGAAACCAACATAGTATTAATATAAATTGTGTCTACAAAATCAATACAAATGAAAAAAGTAATTATCCCAATTGCCGCAATGTTGTTTTTCATTGCCTGCAAACC
>CAYVGM010000271.1:305-3568 GCA_964451125.1 uncultured Chitinophagales bacterium | reverse complement strand
AAATATTTAGTTCGCCGTTAATTGTTTTTTCCGGTTTGATTTTATTATTTGGAACTATAATTTTTCCGGGTGCAGATTCGAATACTTTAGACAAGTCATCTATATTAGGTACTCTGAAACCTGTGTTAAATAATAATGCAATTTTCCACTTATTTGTGGGTGCATAGGCGAAGCCCAAATTTCCACTAGCCGTAAAATTATTTTGTTGTACTGATTGGAATGGAAATTTAAAGAAAGTAGTATCATTGAAATGTGCCTGCAATGATGAAACACCTATTCTGATGCCATCATTAATAGTAAAATGTTTTCCATATTTACCGATATGTGTTGCAAATACAGCAAATGTAGTCATGTTGTCTTTTCCATTCGGATATCTAGTATCTAATGGGCTTTGTTCGCCAGTTGTAATATTAACTTTAGTTGCTTTTGAAATCACCATGCTGTATTGTCCGTCAATACCAAAAATTATTTTATTAGATTTTAATTGTTTTGCTATATCTAAGGAATAACCTACTGCATGTACATTTTCGATTCTGTTAGAAAGATTATCTTTGCCAAAACTTCTATTGTGCCTGCTTTCAACTACATATTGATAGCTAATATTTGCATGAATGGAATTAAAAAATGCATTTGGATGATTATATTCTATGACATATGCAGTTAGCATTCTTGTTTGTGGACCATAATACCATTCAGCAGAATTTAAACCGTTTCCTTTTGGGTCAGTTAATCTGTCATATCGTGGAATATTCGTGCTGTTAGAAAATTGAATATTGAGTTGATGCTGTATAAAATCATTTTGTTTTATCAAAAACTTTTGAAGGATATCATATTGCGAATAGCCACTTTTCTTCTGAAGCAAAGGATTATTATTCGTAATTAACGTGTCTTTTCCATCGATTCTGTCAGCATAAAAAGTGCGTTCGCCAAATTTTTTATAAAATGGGTTCTGTGCTCCACCCATTCTTAAATCACCAAATTTACTATAAGTAACTGCAGTTAAAGAAGCAAATTTTTTAAGACCAATATTGATTTCTGCGTGTCCTGTTAGTTCATTGTTTGCCAAGCCATATCTAAAAAATGTATTTCCTTTTATTAAAATTTTATCAGATGATTGTAGTAAAGGTTTTCTGGTATACATACTAATCACTCCACCTAAAGCATCGCTACCGTATATCGTAGAAGACGAACCGTTCAAAATTTCAACCCTGTCTAATATTGAATTGTCAACTGTTATAATATTTTGCAAATGTCCGGCACGATAAATTAAATTATTCATACGAACACCGTCAATCATCATAACCACTCTGCTGGCTTCAAATCCTCTTAATATAATACTGCCACCTGCTGCCTGGCTTCTTTGTATAAACGCATTGCCTTGATTTTCTATCAGGGATGCTGTAGTTTGAGCATTTGATTTTTCAATGTTGTTTGATTTTATAATACTAATTTGCTGTATAATATTATGTTTAGATTCCTCTAATTTAGTGGCAGATATTACTACTTCACACAGATTATTTATTATTGAAGTATCCTTGATTTCTTTAGTTTGTCCAAAAGCAATAAGGTGAAAAGAAGTAGAAAAAAATAAAAAACTCTTGAGTAAAATTCTCATAAAATAATTTAAAAGTTGAATTTAAACAGTGAAAAAAATACTTATGACAAAAATAGCATATTCTGAATGTTTTAAGAAGCTAGCATACATATGATAACACATTTTTTCAAATTAAAAATGGTAGTCTTATAATCTAATTTTGAGGCATTCACTTTTTTTGAAAATATGGAACGAAATACAATTCCTCACAAATGTGTAAATTTGCAGCACATAATTAATTGACTTAGTAATACAGCATTCTCATTTCATGAAAAAACAACGTGTCATAGTAGGTTTATCGGGTGGAGTAGACTCCAGTGTGGCAGCCTATTTATTGTTGCAACAAGGCTATGAAGTAATAGGTTTGTTCATGAAAAACTGGCACGATGGCAGCGTTACCATTCAAGGTGAATGTCCTTGGGTCGACGATAGCAATGATGCTTTATTAGTGGCGCAAAAATTGGGTATTCCCTTTCAAACCTTGGACTTGAGCGAAGAATATAAAAAGCGTATTGTTGATTATATGTTTGCCGAATACGAAGCAGGACGAACGCCTAACCCGGATGTATTGTGCAACCGCGAAATAAAATTTGATATTTTTTTGAAACATGCACTTTCATTAGGTGCCGATTTTGTAGCAACCGGCCATTATTGCAGAAAAACAATTACAAAGGATACCGAACAACAAACATGCTTTCATTTGTTAGCCGGAAAAGATGGGAACAAAGACCAGAGTTATTTTTTGTGCCAATTAACCCAAGCACAATTGAGTAAGGCATTATTTCCAATAGGAGAACTTACTAAGCCCGAAGTAAGAGCTATCGCGAAAGTGCAAAGCCTGATAACGGCTGAGAAAAAAGATTCTCAAGGTTTGTGTTTTATTGGCAAAGTAAAACTGCCTGATTTTTTGCAACAACAATTGCAACCCAAACAAGGAGATGTTATTTTAATACCTGATAAACCGGCAGCCAACTATCCGACTGCAATTGATACTTGTACACCTGAACAATTAGAAGCCTACACAAGAGGTAATCATTTTTCTGCAACAGACGGCAAAAAAATAGGCACGCACAACGGCGCACATTATTATACCATTGGACAGAGAAAGGGGATAGGCATTGGCGGATTTGAGCTACCGCTTTTCGTGGTACAAACCGATACCAAAAACAATTTGCTTTTTTTGGGTGAAGGCGAACAGCATTATGCCCTCAACAGAAAAGGTTTGTTTATTGAAAACCAAGACATCCACTGGATAAGATCGGATTTGGCTTTGGAAAATGGGCAACAAGCAAACTATACAGCCAGAATACGCTACCGGCAAGCATTGGAAAAATGCTGTTTATACAAGACCGAAGAAGGTATGTATATCATTTTTGAAAACCTGCAAAAAGGCATAGCCCCCGGTCAGTTTTGCGCCTGGTATGATGGCGAAGAACTAGTAGGCAGCGGGGTGATTGCGAGTTGAAATTTTAGTTTAATAAATATTAATTTACATGAAATATATAATGTGAAAAGAAATTGTACAATTTTTTTTTGAACAACATATACGTTATTCATAATAATGCTTATTTTTGAATCAATGTGTAAGTCAATAAAACATTTCCTTATTTCATGGTTATTTTTATCACTGTTTTCTTCTATTACAGAAGCACAATGTGGTTTGGATATT
>CAYVGM010000271.1:0-295 GCA_964451125.1 uncultured Chitinophagales bacterium | reverse complement strand
ACCCCATTTGGTCAACTGAGTAATTTATTACTGCTTTTGGAGTAGAATTCACCAAATCTGCATAAGATATTTCATTATATGGTAGCCAATAAAAGGTCTCATTAATCAAATGCATTTCATTACTTAATTCACCTTTACTCATAAGTAATTTTTTGTCTTTGTAATTGCAGTATGTATTAAATGTATGATTGGTGTAGTTATATTCATAAAATATATCAAGTATGTCTTTTTTTGCCATAAATTCTTTAATGTTATTTAAAGATTTATCAACTTCTTTAATTTGATCTGGGTCTAG
>CAYVGM010000270.1:0-3571 GCA_964451125.1 uncultured Chitinophagales bacterium | reverse complement strand
GGCTTCCAGCCTGTTACAATCTTATCTTTTTTGCAGGATGTAAAAAAGATAAATGCAAGGCATAAAAATAAGATATGGTATATTTTAGATCTCATTCAATTCAAAGATAATACATATTTTGAATAAATTGCAATAAAACAGTATAATTTAATGGGATGAAATTAACTATTCATTGACGATTTCCAAGATTTGTACATATTTTCCCGTTCGCGATTGTACCCGTTCTGTTGTATTGCAGCTATCCCATTCTCCGGAGAGGATTTTTGCTTTAACAGCTATGGGGTTGATTAATTTTTGCGGATTATATTGGGCAATGATGTCCTCTTTACTCACTTTACACTCACAAAATTTGATAAAATAATCATCGGCAGAGCAACGTAAATAATATTCCTGTACCTCTCTGATTATTTTTCCATTTTTATTTTCGTAGGCTTTCAAAATAATTTCGCATCGCAAAATACCGTCAGCTTTTTTATTGTAAATTTCTGATTTTGGTGTGTCCATACTATGTTGTTTTTTTGTTGAAGAGCAGGCAGTAATAATAGCAAACAGAAGCAGAACTAAATATTGAAATGCTAAGTTTTTCATACCTAATTTTATTTAAAAGTAATAAAAAAACGCCAACTTAATGTTGACGTTTTCTTTATAAATTAAATCTATAGATTTCTCGCTTCACTCGAAATGACGCGAAGCGTGCATTAGGTGCGAAGCGTATTATTTCAATCTTTCAATAATGCCCGCTATGCCTTGTCCGCCGCCGATGCAGGCACTCACCATGCCGTATTTTTTATTCTGACGGCGCATTTCATTAATCAATTGAACAGATAATTTAGCACCTGAACATCCAAGAGGGTGTCCCAAAGCAATTGCACCGCCATTCGGGTTGATGATATCCGGATTCAACTTGGCTTCTTGAATAACTGCTAAAGACTGAGCAGCAAATGCCTCATTTAATTCGATCATTTCGATATCTTCCAATTTCATTCCGGCTTGTTTCAGTGCCTGCGGTATTGCTACAACAGGACCAATGCCCATGATGCGGGGCTCGCAACCAACTACTGCTGATGTTACTAAACGTGCTATCGGTTCTATGTTCAGTTCTTTCACCATTCGCTCGCTCATCACCAACACGAATGCCGCGCCATCAGAAGTTTGAGAAGAGTTGCCTGCGGTAACACTTCCCTTAGCGGCAAATACAGCTTTGAGTGCTGCTAAGCCTTCTAGTGTCGTATCTTTACGAGGTCCTTCATCAGTTTCTACCGTGAATTTTTTGGATTTGCGTTTGTTTTTATCCCCGATAAATACCTCTTCAACGGTTACCGGAACAATTTCATCTTTGAATTTACCGGCTTCAATGGCTGCGATTGCTTTTTGATGAGAGTTGAAAGAGAACTGGTCTTGCGCTTCACGGGAAATATGGTATTGTGTAGCGACAGCCTCAGCCGTTAATCCCATCGAAGAATAGTAATCGGGATGGGTTTGTGCTATACCATAGTTCAACACCGTACGCCAGCCTGTCATCGGTATCAACGACATCGATTCTACACCACCGGCAATGATGCATTCTGCCATTCCGGCTTTAATTTTTGCAGTTGCCATGGCGATGGTTTCCAAGCCGGAGGCACAATAGCGGTTTACGGTAACACCTGCCACATTCAAAGGCAATCCGGCGCGCAATACAATCATCCTGCCGATTTGCATACCTTGTTCGGCTTCGGGAATGGCATTGCCGCAAATTAAATCGTCAATTCTTGCGGGATCTAATCCCGGTACGGATGCTACCAAATGTTTTACCACATCCGCGCCCAAATCATCAGGGCGATAAAATCGGAAACCGCCTTTCTTGGCTTTTCCTACTGCCGAACGATACCCGGCTACGATATATGCTTCTGTCATAATTTGAGTATTAAGTATTTAGTAATAAGTATTAAGACCTCTTTGTTTTAATTAATTTATAAATCATTTTTTGTATTTCTTGCAATTCTGTTATAGTATGATTAACTGTATCATTTGGTAAGAAATCAACATCAGCGCATAATAATAATTGTGTCTCTAATTCAAATCTAGAACCGTAAGCAATTTCTAAGAAATAAGCAAATTCTTTATTAGAACTTCTACTTGCACCTTCAGCAATATTAGAAGGAATGGACACTACGCATCTTCTTATTTGGCTAACTAATCCAAATTTTTCTTCTGATGGTAGTAGCGTAGATATTCTATATATTGATTTTACTAACATTCTTGCTTTTTGCCAAACTATTAATTCTTTATAGTTATTCATTCTTACTACTTGATACTTATATCTTACTACTAATTACGCAATGGTTTTCCTGTTTGCAGCATGGCCTGGATTCTTTCGAGTGTTTTCTTTTCGCCACAAAGGGATAAGAAAGCCTCGCGCTCTAAATCCAACAGATATTGCTCGCTTACTGCAGTCTGTCCGGATAAGTCGCCACCGCACATCACAAATGCGATTTTTTTGGCAATCTTCGCATCATGCTCTGAAATAAATCCACCGGCTAAAAATGACTCAACACCCACTGTGAGTGTACCCAAGCCTGTTCTACCCAATACTTGAATATCTTTTCGCGATGCAGGTTGCGTATAGCCTTTATCAGCCAAAAACAGGGCCTCTTTTTTAGCCTCAGCAATAACACGCTTACTATTGATTTCTACCATATCCACATTTTTTCTCAACAAGCTACTGTCAAATGCTTCAAATGCGGAAGTGGCCACTTTTGCCATGGCTATTGTCAAGAAATTATCTTGCAAGGTTTGTATAATCGGGTCGCCGTTTGTGATCGAGTCAGAAACACGCAATGTCATTTCTTTTGTACCCCCACCTGCCGGTAATAAACCTACACCAACTTCTACTAAACCGATATAGGTTTCTGCGGCAGCCACAGCTTTGTCGGAGTGCATGACACTTTCGCATCCGCCGCCTAAAGTCATACCATGCGGTGCCGTTATTACAGGAATAGATGAATAGCGCAGGCGCATCATAGTTTGCTGAAACTGACGAATGGCAATATCCAGTTCATCGTATTCTTGCTCCATAGCCATCATGGCTATCATCATTAAATTGGCACCTACAGAATAGTTGGTTGCATCGTTTCCTATTACTAAGCCTTTATAATCTTTTTCTGCTATTTCAACTGCTTTTTGAATGGACTGCAAAACATCTCCACCCAAAGAATTCATTTTAGAAGTAAATTCCAAACAAACTACACCATCACCGATATCGTGGATGGTGCCACCGGAATTTTTCCAAACGGGCTTATTACCGCGCAAATTATCTAATATAATAAACGCACTGCCACCCGGAATTGCTTTGTAAGTTTTAGACTGTTGGTCGTAGTATTGTTGAACGCCGTTTTCTACTTTATAAAAAGAAGTATTTCCTGCTGCCAGCATTTCTTTCACCCAATCTGCAACTTTTAATCCATCTGCTTCGGCCAAATCAATACCTTTTTGTATGCCTACCATATCCCAGTACTGGAACGGACCAACTTCCCATGCAAAACCTGCGCGCAAGGCATCGTCAATAGCATAGAGGACATCGGATATTTCA
>CAYVGM010000269.1:0-3605 GCA_964451125.1 uncultured Chitinophagales bacterium | reverse complement strand
TTTATTGCAAGGCATAACCTGTTTAAATATTTAATTCGCAGATTACATTGTACATTTGAAAGTAACTTGTTATTAAAGTATAGACACAAAGGTAAGGAAAATTTTGAAATTTAAATTACCACTAAACACATGATTAAATTTCAACTGTCAATATTGTGTTGCACTACTCGACTGATAAATTATTTATCAGCAAACAATCTTTTTACTAAAAAGCAAATTCGATAATAAGATAAATAAATTGGATTCTTTATGTTGATTACAAACTCAGTTATAGAACGATAACATTTTACAACTTAAAAATCATTTATTTTTGTCGCACATGAAACGCTCTAAACGCATCATCCTGCTTGTATTTAGCCTGCTATTAATTGCTGCCGTTATATTGTTTTACATTTGGAACAGAAAGATCTATTATCCTAATTTCGGCATTCGTATTCCTTCCAATTATGAGTTGCATGGCATTGATGTATCTCGCCACCAAGGCTGGATAAACTGGAAACAGGTAGCCGCCATGAAAGACAAAGATATTCGGCTTAAATTTTGTTTTATCAAGGCAACTGAAGGCATCACTCATACGGATATTTTCTTTAAAATTAATTGGTATCGCTGTAAAAAAAACGGGATAAAAAGAGGAGCCTATCTCTATTTTCATCCGGCTAAAAACGGCAAGCTGCAGGCTAAGCAATTTATAAAAACAGTATCGCTGGAAAAGGGCGATTTTGCTCCGGTTATCGATTTTGAAGAAACGAATGATTTGTCTAAATCAAAGATTATAAATAGTCTGAAACTTTGCATTTCTACACTGGAAACGAAATACAGCAAAAAGCCGATTATTTATTGCAATGTTGACTTTTATAATCAATATGTAAAAGATGATTTTCCGGATTACCCAATTTGGATTGCACATTACAACAGAGCATTTGCTCCTCGTATAAATGAGCAATGGAGTTTTTGGCAACACAACTGCAAGGGTCATGTAAACGGCATTGCATCTGATGTGGACTTTAATGTATTCAGCAGCAATGATAATGAGTTGTCGAAATTGTGTTTATAGAAACTGAAATTACCAGAATTTAATTTTCCCTGCGGCAAACCAGCACATGCGCAACAACATCCATCCATTGGTAAAGCGCGAAATATTAGTATCGCCATACGTGCGCTCTCTATAGCGTATCGGTAAATCAATAATTTTGAGATTCAGCTTATATGCACCAAACAGCAAATCAAAATCGCCGAATGGGTCGAAATCGCCAAAGAAACTGCGGTTCTCCGCCAACTTTATATAGTCTTCGCGCGACATCACTTTAGTGCCGCATAAGCTGTCTTTTATGGGTTGTTCTAACAGCCACGAAAATACTTTACTGAAAAATTTATTGCCCAGGGTATTTAAAAATCGCATCGCTTCCTTATCCATCGGATATACCAATCGCGAGCCGTTGATAAATTCTGCTTTACCTGTTGCAATGGCATTATAAAATTTGGGCAATTCTTCGGGTGGTACCGTTAAATCAGCATCTAAGATCATCAAGATATCTTGCGTGGCCATACTGTAGCCTTTGCGTACGGCATCGCCTTTGCCTTTTCCGTCTTGCTGACCGATTTTGATATCATGCGTTGCTGCATATTTTTTCTGAATTTCTTGTATTTTTTCCCATGTGTCGTCAGAAGAATTTCCCTCTATAAATATAATTTCCTGATGCTTGCCAAATTTAGGCAGTCGCAAAATGGCATTTTCGATATTACCGCTTTCATTGCGCGCAGGAATACAAACAGACACTGAATATTTTTGGCTCACCTCCTCTTCGGTGGCATGTTGCATCGGTCGTGCAAAAATAAATTCATTTAAGCACATTGATTTAAGCAAGGGCAATTTAGCAAGATATTTATTCAGCAACCAAGATAATATCGGAATATAAACCGGAAATAAAAGCCTGCGGTTAGTACGATAAGATTCGAAGCCTGACAAATAAAGCAAATTGGAAATATCTTGTTCGTTGAGCCAGTTTTGCTGAGGAGATTTCTTTTTGATTCCCAGCCATTCACCGAAATTCAGGATGGGCTCCCACCAATGATTATAATAGGAGATAATAATTCGTGTGTGTTGATGGCAATTTTTTTTGATGGAATAAAATACATCCTGAATATTGTCGAGATAGCCAATAATGTTATTAAAAATGATGACATCAAATTTTTTATCCAAGAGCAGATATTCGGCATCCATAACAAAGAAATCAACGTTAACATATTGTTTCTGTGCCGCATCAATCATATTTTCACTAAAATCAATACCGGCTTTATAGCTTCCTTTTAAGTTGGCAATCGTTTCGCCGTTTCCGCATCCAATTTCTAATACAGAACAATCATCTTGCAAGAAGAAATTAAAATAATTGATGATATCCTTTCCATAATAAGAAAAGCGTTTGCGGTATTGCCTGTAAGATTGTGCAATATCATTAAAATGTTGGTGTATGGTTTGCTTGCGCGAATTGTTCATAATATTATTGTGGAATAGCTAACACATCGATACTACCATATTTAGGCAGAAAGTCAAGATAATTTTGATTGGTAATTTCATGAAGATTGCTTGAGTCATAGAGTTTGTAATTGAGTTCCTGAAAATATTTCCAGTAAAAACCGAAGTCAAATCCTTTTTCTTTCATTACATACAATCCGAGTTCAAATATTATTTTAGGTCGCAGTCTGGAGAGTGATTTTTTTGCCCCGTTAAATACTTCATATTCGTGTCCGTCGGTATCAATTTTTATGAAATCAATTCGGTCAATTTTATTTATACTGACAAAATCATCCAGAGTTATAGCGGGTACACCATCGGCAGACATGGGAGTGCCTAAGTGAAACTCGTGGTCTTTTTCTGTTCGTTTAGTCAGGCTCCAACTGGAAAATGCAGTAATTTCAGGATTATCTTTAGATTCTGCAGAAATAAAACAATTCGTTACGATGATACGTTGGGCTAATTCAGGATTTAGCTCGAGGTTTCTATATAATTTTTTTAATGCATAATGCGTTGGTTCAAATGCATATACTTTCCCACTATTTGCCAATTTAGCAAAATTCAAAGCCATAATACCAACATTTGCTCCAATATCAAAGATGATATCGCCGTCATTGATTTTAAAATATTTATTTTGATAAACATGAGACTGAAAGTTACCAAACAGAAACAATGAAAAATCTATTCCTTCAGTAAGATCTACTTCAAAATTTATACCCTCCCGATTAATAATTCTTTTCTTTTTTGTGTCTACAAATACGGAGGTAGCCGCAAACAAAATTTTTGCACCAAATATTTTTAATCTGGTAAGTGGAATATTCCTGAAGACTATATTCATATATGCATTTAGGGGCAAAGATACAAAAAAAGCCACTATGCGATTGTCCTCTTCGTTCCAGCAATTTTATTTAAATAATAGGAATTAAATTTAAATTAACAGGCATCAATAATGATTCCTCATACATCAGTTGCTTTGAACAGAATCTAAATATGCCCAGTTTATTTTAAACAATTGTGCTTTTTCAACTTCTCCTTCCTGATGAATTGGAATAAATGCATTTGGATACTTGTTTTGTATAAAGCCCATATATCT
>CAYVGM010000268.1:0-3632 GCA_964451125.1 uncultured Chitinophagales bacterium | reverse complement strand
AACATCGCTTTTAATTGTACTTCCTGTACTTCTTTGCGTAATTGAATAAACCGCGAATCAATCAGTAAATTATTTTCGTGCAATCGTTCAGTAAGTAATGTAATCGTAGGTTTATCACTCGACGGGATATACGTCAGCAACTTTTGTTTGTGTAAATAAAGCAGTTGTTTTACAACTACTTCTTTCGGCTGACCGATTAATCTGGCCAATTGTTCTTCAGAAATTTTAGAATAATGATCTAATATACCGCCGTAGGTGCGCAGCAATGATTTTATCAATGGAGAATAAGCTGAATGCGCCACTTCAAAACGATAGACTTCACTTTTATCTACCCTGAAAATTATTCTGGATGCTAAAACTACACCTTCTGACAACTGCATGTAATTTTGTTGCTCTAAGATTTTAAGCGCATTATATACAAGCGCCGCATTGAGTTTAAACAGCTTACAGAAATAAAGCAAATCGAAAAAATAAGTGTGCATAGCACCATTTTCTATTGCAACTTCCAAATGATTACAAACAGCATTATACACCATTTTTATGGTTTGATCATCCGGATATTTTTGTTCTAATTTTTGTAGCAAGTTATCGATGTCTTTTTGCTCATATAGCAGCATAGCATACGCTTTCTTGCCATCGCGCCCTGCACGCCCTGCCTCCTGATAGTAGGCTTCTAATGTTTCAGGAATATCTAAGTGAATGACGAACCGCACATCAGCTTTATCAATGCCCATCCCGAAGGCATTCGTACACACAATTACCTGCGTTTTATTTTTTATCCAGTTGTCTTGCTTGGTATTGCGTTCATCGGTGCTTAATCCTGCATGATAAAAATCGGCATTCAGTTTGTTTTTTTTGAGATACTCTGCAGTTTCTTTCGTTTGTTTTCTGTTGCGCACATAAACAATACCCGAACCCTTTAGTTTTTTGATAACTTCCACCAGTTTCGGTAACTTTGCCAATTCATGGCGCACTACAAAGCTCAGGTTTTCTCTGATAAACGATTTTCGAAAAATATTTCTTTCAATGAAATGTAATTTTTCGATGATGTCATCCTGCACCTTTTGTGTGGCTGTTGCCGTGAGTGCCAGTACGGGAATATCTGGATGATATTGTCTGATTTCTGCAATTTCTAAATATGGCGGACGAAAATCATAACCCCACTGAGAAATGCAATGCGCTTCGTCAACGGCAATCAAATTGACTTTCATCTGCTTGAATCGCTCGATGAATAGCTCGGTCTTCAACCGCTCCGGCGATACATACAGCAATTTGTACATGCCGAAAACAGCATTGTCTAATATTTTATCAATCTCGTTGTAGGATAAACCAGAAAAAATGGCAGATGCCTTGATACCGCGCTTAGACAATTGATAGACCTGATCTTTCATCAAAGCAATTAATGGCGATACCACTATGCAGATGCCGTCTTGCAGGATAGCAGGAACTTGAAAGCAAACCGACTTACCGCCACCCGTAGGCAATAAGGCAAGCGTATCTTTTCCATCTAATACGGACAGGATGATTTCTTGCTGCGGATACCTGAAAGCAGTATAACCCCAATATTTTTCGAGTATGTGAATGGGCAAAAGCACAAGGCTAAATTAAGGAGAAATGCGGATATGGAGGGTGGGTAGTTTTTTGTAATACAGATAGAGAGAATGTGATTTATTACAGCTTAAATGCAAGCCAATAATTGAATTATGGAGAATGGAAACTAATTAATCAAGCACCCAATACTTGCTTCGAAAATGCCAGCAATTTTTCTTCTTGCCATCTTCCGGCCATAAATTGTATGCCGATGGGTAAGCCATTGGCTGTTTGATGTAGTGGCAAGGAAATGGCCGGAATGCCCGCTATATTGGCTTGCACCGTGAAAATATCTCCCAAAAAAGAAGCGACAGGGTCAGATACTTCTCCTATCTTATAAGCAGCTGTGGGTGCCACCGGCGACAAGATAAAATCAAATTCTTCCAACGTTTTGTAGGTTGCTTCTGCTACAATTCTGCGTACTTTTTGTGCCTTGGAATAGTAGGCATCGTAATAGCCTGCACTCAATACAAAGGTGCCGCTCATTATGCGACGCTGTACTTCTTTGCCAAAGCCTTGTGAGCGACTAAGTACATAAGTTTCTTCTAAAGAGCTCGCCTCTTTGGCATGGTAGCCATATTTTACCCCATCAAAACGAGATAAATTGGACGATGCCTCGGCGGTAGTGAGTACATAATAGGCCGGCACAATATAGTCTAATTCCGGAAACTCGATGGCGGTTATTGTATGTCCGGCAGCTTTCAATTGTTCTATCGTTTCCAAACAAGCATTTCTTACTTCAGCATCAATACTGGGATGTTCAACAGCATTTTTATAATAGGCTATCTGGTACGTCTTTTTGGTTTCAATAAGTTTGGAATACTCGGGCACAAGCTTATCAGCAGAAGTAGCATCATATTCATCTGCTCCGCTTATTACTTCTAGCAACAATGCTGCATCTTCTACTGTATTTGTCAGCGGACCAATTTGATCAAAAGAAGAACCATATGCAATTAAGCCATAACGCGAAACACGACCATAAGTAGGTTTTAGACCAACAACACCACAAAAACTTGCAGGCTGCCGGACAGAGCCACCCGTATCAGAGCCAAGAGCAACCATGCACAAATTGGCGGCTACTGCCACCGCTGACCCGCCCGATGACCCACCGGAAACCCGGGTGGTATCATGCGGATTTTTTACCGCACCAAAGAATGAATTTTCATTGCTGCCACCCATGGCAAATTCATCGCAGTTAGTTCTGCCTATGATAATGGCATCTTCTTTCAATAACCGCTCAATGACAGTAGCTGAATATGGAGAAATGAAATTTTCGAGTATTTTGGAGCTGGCAGTACAAAGATGATTTTTGTAAACGATATTGTCTTTAATGGCAATCACACAACCAAATAATTTACCCAAAGGCAAACCTTGCGCAATTTTATTGTCTATGTTTTGTGCGGAGGCTAATGCAGTTGTTACAAAAACTTCATTGAAGACATTAAGGTGAGATTGCTCATTAATTTTATGGATATAATTTTGGGTGATTTCAGTACAAGTTAGTGTCTTGTTTAATAAATCATTTTGCAGTGCAGCAAGTGTTCTGTAAGTCAGGGACATTAAAAACGGTAAGTTATTGTGCTGTTTTATCAGAAGACTTAATATCTTCTTCTTTCATGCCTTTTTCAAATTCATCTTGCAGATTGGCTTTGGCAGAATTAAATTCTTTTACCCCTTTGCCTATACCACGCATTAATTCCGGAATTTTTTTACCTCCAAACAACAACAATATGGCAGCAAATATCAAGAAGATTTCTCCTCCACCCAAGTTTAGAAATGACAATAAATTGTACATGGTTAAGTATTTCTGCAAAGTTAGCAGATTTTTCTTAAACGAAATGTTAAAGAATATGGTATTTGGTCGATAGACGACAGTACACAGACCACAGTACTTTAGTGCCCATTACTTATTAATCTGAGTTCGGGTTAAGAAAATTAAAGTGAAAAAATAGTTGATTTCTCATTTTTTCTTCCAATTTAACAAGGAGGAGGACTTAAAAGAAGGTGGTTCTATATCAAAAATCAACTATTTTTAATTGAAT
>CAYVGM010000267.1:0-3635 GCA_964451125.1 uncultured Chitinophagales bacterium | reverse complement strand
TATTTTTCCCAATCCGGCTGCAGATGTTTTGCATATAGATTTGCCGCAAAATCAGATAAAATCAGCTCAGGTGATTATTTATGATGAAGTTGGTAAGGTTGTATATCAAGAACAAAGAGGGAAAATTAATACACTTGATATTTCTTTTTTAGCAGCAGGTAATTATTTTTTAGAAATTAAATCTGACGCAGATTTGTTCTTAAGAAAATTTATTAAATTATAATATATGTACGAGTACACTGTGAAAATATGTATTGACAAAAGTATAGAATCTGACTGGAAAAAATTTATGCTGGAAAAACATATTCAGGATGTGCTGGATACCGGTTATTTTTTAAAAGCGTCTTTAAAAAAAATAATAAATGAAACGGAAAGTAGCAGCGTAGAATACAGTGTTGAATATCTTGCTGCATCTCTGTCAGCTATAGAAGAATACAGAGAAAAATGTTCACCGGCTTTGCAGAAAGATGTACTGGATAAATTCGGCAATCAATTTACTGCGGAAAGAGAAGTACTGATTATAATTAAATCCTTTTAAATTTATAAAAAAAACGGCACATGGAAATTCTACAAAAAGATGATGGTAAAGAAGGCATGTTTTATATTGAACAAGATCACAAACTGCTTGCCGAACTGACTTACGAGTGGTCGGGCAATAAAATTATTATCAACCATACAGGGGTTCGCGAAGTGTTGGAAGGGCAAGGTATTGGTAAAAAACTGGTACTAAAAGCGGTGGATTGGGCAAGAGCAAACAAGATAAAAATCCTGCCGATTTGTCCTTTTGCCAAACGAGTATTGGAAAATAATGACACCTATCAGGATGTACTTTTTTGAAAACAAAAAATGATCAACATGGAAGAGCATGACAAAATAAAAACTTATACAAATGGCGAAATTACTGTTGTTTGGCAAGCCGGAAAATGTATACATTCCGGTAATTGTGTGCGTAATCTGAATAAGGTCTTCAAACCTAAAGAACAACCTTGTGTACGGATGGAAAATGCTTCAAGTGATGAAATCAGAAATGCTGTGAGCAAATGTCCGTCTGGGGCATTGTCTATTAAATAGTTTTACATACATTTTGTTATGATTTTTATTTCATGCACAATTTAGTGTTCAAAATCCCTGATTTCTAGGCAGGATTCCGTATTTTCGTATTTCTTTTTTTGAATTTAAAATAATGCAAATGACTATTGAGAGTGAATTGATTTTAAATCCGGATGGTAGTGTTTATCATCTTAATTTATTGCCGGAAGATATTGCTGACACTATTTTGTTAGTTGGCGACCCGGATAGGGTAGAAGAAGTTTCGCGCTACTTTGATAAAATGGAAGTGCAAAAACAAAAACGAGAGTTTGTTACACACACGGGATATGTGGGTAATAAGCGGGTTACTTGCCTGTCTACAGGTATCGGTACTGATAATATTGATATTGTCATTACAGAACTGGATGCATTGGTCAATATGGATTTAAAAACTCGTCAGCCTAAAACAAACTTATCAGCACTCAATTTAATCAGAATTGGTACTTGCGGCGCTCTGCAGGAAGACATCGATATTGACACCTATTTAGCCAGCGAGTTTGGCGTAGGGCTTGATGGGCTTTTGGGCTTTTATGATTTTTCAAATACAGAGGAAGAAGAAGCTATGCTAGCACCCATTGTGCCAATCGTAAGCAAATTAGGGGTGCATCCTACGATTATCAAAGCATCTGACAAACTGCTGAATACGATAGCTAAAGAGGTACGCTGGGGAGTAACGCTCACTAACTGTGGCTTTTACGGCCCACAAGGACGCACGGTGCGCATTGCACCCAGAGACAAAAAATATATCGATGAATTATCTGCCATCACGCTGGCAGGCAATCGCAAGCTGACTAATATGGAAATGGAAACTTCCGGTATTTATGGCTTGGCAAAATTAATGGGACATCATGGCTTGTCGCTTAATGCCATTATCGCCAACCGGGTAAGAGGGATATTCAGCAAAGATCCACATGCGGCTACAGATAAACTGATTCGTTTTGTCTTAGAAAAAATTACGGAGATTTAAGCCAACGAGATGGAAGAAAATCCGGATATACAAAAGCAATTGCTCTTGGATATTGTAAAAACACAAATGCCCTACGGCAAATTTAAAGGTGTATTGTTATGCGATATTCCGGTGCATTATTTGGAGTGGATGGCGAGAACAGGATTTCCGAAAAATAAATTAGGTAGCCAGCTGGCGACTGTTTATGAAATAAAAGCAAACGGATTAACAGAGATTATCGATAAACTGAAGAAGATGGTGTAATGTAGAGGGATAAGTAATTAGTATTAAGTAAAAAGTAATTAGCAAGATGGAATTGGTCATTGGTACATTAGTACATTGATACATTAAGAACATTAAAATAAGTGAAGCGCAAGATAAAATATTACCGATTGGTTTGGTTGAAGTATGATTTGCCGGCAGGATTATCTGTGTTTCTGGTGGCATTGCCGCTATGTTTAGGTATTGCTTATATATCCAATGCACCCATTTATGCCGGCATATTATCAGGTGTGATTGGTGGCATTGTAGTATCACTTATCAGTGGCTCAGCCTTGAGTGTTTCAGGGCCGGCAGCAGGTTTATCCACCGTCATTGCTGCAGCTATTTTATCGCATGGCGATTATCGTGTTTTCTTATTATGTGTAATAGTTGCCGGTATTTTTCAATTGCTGCTGGGCGTGCTCAAACTTGGTTTTATTACCAACTATATCCCGTCATCCGTTATCAAAGGCATGTTGGCTGCTATTGGAATATTGCTTATTTCCAAACAAATTCCGGTTGCGCTGGGCTATAATAAGCCGGACTTCTGGCAAAGCGGATTTCTTGATTTATTCACGTCCAATGATTTTCTTACCAATATCAATGAATTTAATCACCATGTTACCCGTGGCGTTGTCATTATTACCTTATTTTCCATTGGTGCATACTGGTTGTTTTCCAACACATCACTAATCAAAATAAAATCAATACCCATACCGCTGATTATCGTAATTATCGGAATTGTACTTTATCTCATTCAATTTTATTATGTAGATGAAGGGGCTGTAAAACCATCACAATTAGTCGCTATTCCGGATAATATGTTTGCCCAGTTGCAGTTCCCTAAATTTTCTACGTTGTTTTCATCCGTTAAAGTCTGGAAGGATGGTATTACCATAGGCTTACTGGCAACACTTGAAACCCTGTTATGTGTGGAAGCTGTAGATAAACTGGATAAACATAACCGCATTACACCTATCAACAGGGAGCTGATAGCCCAAGGTGTAGGCAATATCCTTTGTGGCATGGTAGGTGCTATCCCAATTACAGCGGTAGTAGTAAGAGGCTCTGCAAATATAAATGCCGGAGCCCGCACAAAATTATCGGCATTTACACATGGTGTATTTTTGCTGTTGTCCGTTTTGTTTATCCCATTTATTCTTAATTTAATTCCATTGGCTTCATTAGCTGTAATTCTGATTATTACAGGCTACAATCTGACTAAAGTTTCATTATTCAAAAATATGTTTAAGCTGGGATGGGAGCAGTTTATCCCATTTGTTGCCACTATTTTGGTCATTTTATTTACCGATTTACTGCTGGGTGTCAGTATAGGTTT
>CAYVGM010000266.1:2563-3661 GCA_964451125.1 uncultured Chitinophagales bacterium | reverse complement strand
TTGTGGCTCAAATTCTGCCGTTGGTAAATACAACCAATGTGTTTTAGCATCCAGTGCAATTGTACGGGCGCCTCTTTTTGTATTTAAGCTACCTTTTGAAAGGAATGTATCAGCACTCTGTTCGTAAATAATACTCATTGTTCCCTCCCCATTGGCGGTATAAATTGCTTTCTTTTCCGGATCAAATGCAACTCCGTCGCAGCCTTCACCAATTGGTAGCCGGGATACAATTTTCCCATTTAAAGCATTTACCACTACTAATACTTTTTCGCACCCAGCAAATAATCTTTTAGTTTTTACATCATATGCCAACCCTGTGGGGCCTTCTGCCGGAGCAATACTCCAGTGATTGAGTACTTTGAATGATTTGGTATCCAGCTGTACAATTTCATTTTTATCTTCGATATTAACATACAGGTGTCCCTCTTCGTCACTCACTGCCGTTTCAGGTTTACCGCCTACATCTATACTATCTATCACCTTATCTATTGAAGGATCGATGATACTGATGTTTTTACTTCGGCCATTACAAGTGATTATCTTTTTAGAAAACGGTTCATACAAAATGGCATCCGGATTTTGCCCGGTTGCAATTTGAGTGATAATACTATTGGAATTGATATCGAATACTGTTACCGAGTTTAATTTGCCATTACTGGTATATCCTTTTCCGCTGGAAATATCAAATGCAATTCCATGTACACCGGTTGTATTGGGAATAACACCTACCGAATCACCGGTTTTTTTGTTAAGGATGTTTACCTGTGTACCATGACTTACATAAAGCCAATCTTTAACCGGAGACACTGTGAGGTAATCCCAGCCACCTGCACTGGCAATGTGAAAAGTGTTTTTTAGGTAGGGAGTTTTTACATTTTGGGCATTAAGCGAAAGAGAGATAACTATGGCGGCTGAAAGAAACAGCGTTTGTTTCATATTATTTGTAATTTAAAATGATGGATTTCTTTAAATGAATGACTGATATGTTAGTCTTTAACTTCTTTAAGAAACTTACCAGTTGCATCAAAAATTAAATCCCTGCCATTTATTTCTGCTTCATAGTTAACAGATCCGTCCGCTTTGGTTATTTTAGCCGCT
>CAYVGM010000266.1:0-2553 GCA_964451125.1 uncultured Chitinophagales bacterium | reverse complement strand
TGTAGTTTTCTTTGATATATGTAGTAACAGTTGCGGGCAAGCTCTGAACATTTATTTCGGTTTCAATCTCTACCATGGTTCCATTCAAATCATATAAAACGCTGGTATTCACTCCACCCGCTTTAAACCCTGCCTCATATTTTCCCGCCTCTTTTTCCCACTTGGCAGTTATTCCTGGGTATTGCTTCGAAAAGGAGGTTTTTACAGTGGCCGGAACATCTGATTCTTTTAATTTTTGAGCACAGGCATTCAATGCGGTAGTAATTGATACCACTGCCACTAAAATTGATTTTTTCATTGTATAAAATTTAAAGTGTTGATATGCAAAAATGAATTGTAAATCTGAATTTATCCTGAAGATTTAGCTCATTTAAGTTTTCTCTTCAATATCAAAAAAACTGAATTGTAAAAAGGTGGGAATTAGTAGTGTATTGGTAGGAGAGCTGATACGCATAACGTAGGGCAATTTTGTTGGCTATTTGTAAGCCAAGACCCAATCCCGTATTATTGGGCGACTGCTTGTCAAAACGAGAAAATATTCGTGAAGTATCAAGACCAGCTGACTCGGAGGTATTTTCGATTATAAGCGATTTGTTTTCTACTATCATAGACACAACTCCTCCAGTCTTGTTATGACGGATGGCATTATTTAACAGATTACCAACCATAATTTCAAAAAGAAATCGGTTAGAATGAATACATAAATCGTCTCGAAATTCCTTTTTTATTTCCACATTCATTTGTGTTGCCTGGAATTGATATTGGTCAAGAAGAACTTCAATACAATCCTTTAACAGAAAATCTTGCTGATCTGTAAATTGGTTATTATCAATTTTTGTAAGCAAGAGCATATTTTTATTCAGGTAACTCATACGTTGATTTACCTCTGTTATACCAGCAATCAATTCAGATTGTTCTTCAGTAAGTGGAGTAGTTTGCATTAGTAAGTCGACCTTTGCCTGCAAGACTGCCAAAGGAGTCTGCATTTCGTGCGAGGCATTTTCGGTAAATTCTTTTTGTAACTCATATAGTGATGTGTTTTTTTCAGTTAGTTCATGAATGGCTTTGTTAAGATCAGTAAACTCCCGAATATTAGATGCGGGCAATTCAATGGATTTTATTTTATCTATTCTGAAACCATGTAATTCACGAAGAAGTGAATAAAATGGCTTCCATGTGTGTTTTGAAACGTATCGGTTAATTAAAATTAACCCAATTATTATACTCAGGAGAATAATAAGTACGATTTTAACGATGCTTTCAATCAGGTCCTCTGTATCTACTAGTGAATCCTTTAGCTTAAGTTTGTAATGTTTACCTTGAAAAGTGATATGGCTTTCAAGTGTACGGTAAGGAATTATCTCTTTCGAAATGCTGTCATAATGCTTCCAGTTATATATGGTATCGAGAGACGAATATGTATTAATGGGGGTTAATTCGATCCCTGTAGAAACAAAAGTGAAGGTTGAATCATTTGGTGTAGAAGCTAATTTTTCCAGTTTTGAAATAAAGTTCGCTTTTCTTGTTAAAAGGCTTTCGTCTGCATCTTCTATTACAACATGATGAATGCTATAAAACAAAAGTGGCGTAGCCACTAATAATATGATTATTGCATAAATCACATAATATAGTAATGATTTATTAAGCAGCTTCATATTTGAAATTTGTAACCCATTCCATATATGGATTTAATATAGTCGTTACAGTTAGCGAGCTGTAATTTCTTTTTTAAATTTTTGATATGGGCATAGATAAAATCATAATTATCAAAAAAATCATTATCGCCTTTTGTTAAATGAGAGGCTATTGCATTTTTTGAAACAACACGGTTTTTATTTGTTGCCAAGTATAACAATAGGTCAAATTCCTTCCTAGTAAGTTCCAATAGTGTTTCATTTATGGTGACTATTTGGGCAATTGGATCAATACATATTTCATTTAAAATAATTGATGAATTACCATCAAATTTTCTTCTACGTATAATAGCTGCAACTCTTGCACTAAGTTCAGAGAGGTGAAAAGGCTTGGGTAGATAGTCGTCGGCTCCTAACAGTAGCCCTGTTATTCGGTCGTCAATCGAGTGTTTTGCTGAAATTATTATTACCCCGTCAGTTTTTCTGTTTGCTTTCAGTTCTTTTAAAACTTGTAAGCCATTGCCACCAGGTAAACTAATGTCTAATAAAATACAATCATAATCAAAAGTCTCCGTCTTTTCAGTGGCTGTTTGAAAATCAACTGCAATTTCACACGTATAATTTTCTTTTTGCAAGTACGCAGCAATACTCTTACTTAACTCGCTCTCATCTTCCACAATAAGTATTTTCATCCGCTGATTTTTGCAAAAATAGACTGGGAATACTGAATAAAGTCTGAAGACCCATCAAAAATGCTTTAAAGAACTTTTGTGCTTTAATTAAATATTCTCGTTTCTCCCCCCTGATTAAACCTCCCCATCTGCACAGCCTTTCCCTTCTCCGGCACCTCTATCACCA
The DNA here is from genome assembly GCA_964451125.1 of uncultured Chitinophagales bacterium. Taxonomy (GTDB): domain Bacteria; phylum Bacteroidota; class Bacteroidia; order Chitinophagales; family JADIYW01; genus JADJSS01. The sequence goes on along the minus strand of CAYVGM010000266.1, from coordinate 61 downwards.
CATCAACATCATGCTGGAAGGTATTTGCTCCACGGAAGGCCCCCATTTTGGTGGTCTGGAA
>CAYVGM010000265.1:0-3661 GCA_964451125.1 uncultured Chitinophagales bacterium | reverse complement strand
TTGCAAGAGCTGAGCGTTATGGCTGTAATGGCTACAAACGCTATTAAAAATCTTTTTATCATGGTTGTATTCATTGTTGCTATTTTATTTTTTATGAGTATTTATTTTTTAGAATCTGAATGTTAAGTTGGCATAAAAGTTTATCCCGTAGGCATAGCTGTATTTAGGAGCAAATTTCATCGGGTCTTTTTCTGCATAATCAAATCGCATTTGTTCTCTGCCGCTTACGATGAATTTTTTATTATTCGTAATATTGGATAAACCCGCGTTAATGACTAAATAATATTTATTGGCATACTTGCCTTTCATGTTTTTAAAGGTTGATTTTAATCTCCAGGAATAGCCGCCGCTCATATCTAATGTCCATTGTCCTTTTGGTGATGTTCTCTCCTGATTGATGATAGAATACCACAAATCAGAGTGATATGGAACAGCATCGGTTGCATTATCCGTTCGGTGAGTAGGAGCAAAATCAGTATATATCCAGTCGAAGAAATTCACCCCGGCACCTATATACCAGAATTTTTTACTCCTGTAGAACAGACCTAAATTATAGGCCATTTGCGGCGTGTTAGCAACATTGAAATTTTTGCTGTAGATGACTTCTTCTGTTCTTAAACTTGGATTATCATCAGCCGTCATAATACCTTTTTGTCTGCTGGTATATTTATATTGTCCCATGGAGGTAGCAAATGTCAAGCTCAGTCCTTTGTACAATGGGGCTTCCAATGCCAGTTCTCCGCCATAATGTCTTTTATTAATACCGCTTATCGTGTAATTGATCATCGTATAGATATCGTCGTTAAAATAGACAATAGTGTTGCTTCCATTTAAGAATTCGGTGTAAAATAATGTAGCTCTCAACTTCAGTTTATTTGAATGTAAGATATAACCCAGTTCTGCAGAACCGATTTTTTCACTGCCGGGGTTGTAGGTGCTGTTCGTTGTTCGCGGTGAAATGAATACATTATCCCAATAAGGTGCACGTGTGGTATACATACCATTTGCGTAGATATAATTTTTACCGTTTATTTTTACGGTTACTCCCGCTTTTACACCATAGTCAATATAACTGAATTTTTGAGAAACCCCTTCCGAATTGGTCGGGTTCAATCCGTTTTTAAAATACCCTTCACGCCATTGTTTGGTATATTCCAGCTTTCCGCCTACAAAGAAATCTATATGTTTGAATTTGAAAGTAGGTTGCGCCCAAACGGAGGCTACATGTATATTGGAGGAGTAATTATAGTCATATTTATCGCCTTTATACACGGCATGGTTAGGGTTGTTTAAATCGGAATATGCAGCACTTGGGTTGGTTATAGAATCCGACTCAATATATTCATCCACGTCCATATAAAAATCTCCTCCCAGCAGGTCTTTCACACGTTTGAAATTAATCACTTTCTGAAATTGATAAGATGCACCTGCAGTTAAATCAGCTAGTTTTTTAAAGGTATGATTATAAACAGTATTGAAATTAAGACGTTGGTATTTTTGAACATCTTCACCTAAAATATAATGCGCTCTTTTGCCGGTTACAGATTTAGCGGCATCACCGTCAATATTTGTTATCGTAACACTTTCTCCATTTTTATTGGCAAAATAGATATCATCCCATTTTACTTGTCTTGTATATTCGCTGTTTTGCCATTGTTCTGCAACAAAGGCTTCCTGTAGTGAATCATCCTGATAGCTGGGCAGGTATTTGTAGTAGTCTGGTCGAGGGTCATTAGCTTTGTACTTGTCAATTCCTGATAGTGCACGTTCGCCAAATGAATAGCCGACACTTGTTAACAAATTACCATAATCGTGTTTCCACTCGTGCGTTAAAATTATAACAGGCTGATGTCGGTATTCTACTCTTGCATTGCGTACTTTGCCATTTTGCAAACCCCAGTTAGGGTTGTAATAATTTGTTCCGGCTAAATCATAGGCTTCCTGAACCACATTAGCGGCTTTGCCTTGTTTTGTAGGTACACCAAAGGCAGTTAGTGCTAAGGAATTATTGCGTTTAAAAAACTTTTCAATAGAAGCAAAATAAGATAAACTTTGCATGTAAGTTCCTTTTACATAGCCTTGTTTTGCCCATCTTCCAAAAACAGATGCAGAAAAACTCCAGCCCTTTTTGGTAATTCCCGAACCCCAGGTAGCACCGCCACGGATGTCATATGTTCTGTTTGAAGCACTAATCGTAATACTGGTTTGTTTGCGTTGTTTGGATGCACGCATATCGATTGCATATAAGCCACCAATGGTACCAAAGGCAAATGTGGATGCCCGCATGCCAAAGGAGTTTTCGCGGTTGCGGGTAACATCGTTCAGCCCAGACCACAGATTATATGCTGAAAACCCATTATCAATATATTCAGTTGGGATGCCGTTTACATACGTTTCAAAATAATCGGCATCATATCCTCTGATTTTAAAACGGGAAATACTCCAGGAAAAACTGGCAGCCTGAATAAACGGATCCCGACCTGCATTCAGTACTGGAGAAACGCCTTGACTGTAGCCGCTTTCATCAGAAGTTTCCATATCTTCCAGGGTTACAGTAGGAACTTCAAGATAGGTGCGCGAGGTATCAGGTACTCCAGCCTGCACTTTTAGTGAATCATCCTCTTGTTTTGAAAAACCCAACAGAAAGCATGTACTCAGTAAGGCAGACAAATAGATGTTTTTATTCATAAAAAAAAGTTGGTATTGAATTTGATTGTTGCTATGTAAAAGTAAAGATAAAAATAGATATGTGAGTTCTTTTTCACTAAAAATTCACGACAAATAGGGATGAATTAATCAACAAAAATGTACATTTGATTATGAAAATTAAAATGCTTTTCTGTGCGGGGATTTTTCTGATGATAAATTCCGTTTTTGGACAAAAAACTACCTATAATATTATCGTCGGAGGGTTCTATAATTTGGAGAATTTCTATGATACGATTAATCAACCCGGTGTGGATGATGAAGATTTTACGCCCAATGGCAGTTATCATTATACAGCCGAAATCTTTAAAGATAAAGTAAATCATCTGGCCGAAGTTGTTTCATTAATCGGTACAGACCAGTCGCCGGATGGCTTGGCATTCATGGGTTGTGCAGAGATTGAGAATAAGTCGGTTTTGGAAACACTGGTCAATCATCCTAAACTAAAATCCAGAAACTATCAGATTGTACATTACAACGGACCGGATTTGAGGGGAGTAGATTGCGGGTTTATTTATAATCCGAAATACTTTAAAGTGCTGGAAAGCCAGTCTATAACAGTAGATTTAAAGAAAGTAGTGAATGATTGGCGTCCGACACGTGATATTTTGTATGTAAAAGGCATATTAGCTAATACAGATACGGTGCATATTTTTGTAAACCACTGGCCATCCAGACGTGGCAGTACGGAGGCTACTGCTCCTTTGCGCGAATTTGCCGCCGCAATTGATAAACGACTTTCTGATTCTATCATGGCTGTCAATCCAAATGCAAAAATTATTGTAATGGGCGATTTAAATGATAATCCTGATGATCCGAGTATGACAAAAGTATTGGCTTGTTCAAGCAAAAAAGAGAAAACGAAAGACAAAGGATTTTATAATCCATGGGTAGATTATACCAAAAAAGGCTTGGGTACATTGGCATTTAACGATAACTGGGGATTGTTTGACCA
>CAYVGM010000264.1:0-3663 GCA_964451125.1 uncultured Chitinophagales bacterium | reverse complement strand
GCTTCCACATCGTCAATGGCCACATCGAGCAATTCAGAAAACCTTAACTGTTCTATACCCGATACTTTGCTGGCGACGACAACTTCTTTATTCTTTTTCGTGTCTTTATTGACGTAAAACTGTTTAATGGTTTCTTTCAATATTAGTGGCAGATATTTTGTTCCTGTCGAGGTAGAATCGAAATTCGAGACAACAAACCGAACGGGCTTCAATATTTTGCGTTTGGCTAGTTTAGGGTTGATATTATATAAAGAAGCCAGTGTTTTGGTATACTCTTCATATTGATAAGAATCATAAGATTTAGGTTTGTTTTGCGATTTGTTTTTTACCACATTTCTGAAAATGCGGATAGCAGCGGTGTCTTTTGGAATTTTTCCTTTTTTAGCTTTCACCGTAAACTCTTCCAGCATATAACTGTCCAAGTGCATTTTGACGATGATGGAATCTTTCTTGAAAAACCGCTTTTTTAAGATTTCATCTTTATATCCTAAATAAGAAAAAACAACGGAATCGGTCTTGGAATTTACCAACATAAAAAACCGGCCGGAGTCATCAGTCGTGCCCCCTTGATTGTTTTCAATGGCATAATTGACATAAGCAAGAGGTTCTTTCGTTTTTGCATCAATGACTACACCGCGCAATTCTATCTGACTGTAACCAATGTGGAAAGCAAGTAGTAATGTGATAAAAACAAGGAAATGCCTAAAATTCAATTTATCCGGTTTAAAAAATTCACACAAAAATACACATCTCAATATGTATTAACTGTTAATACATGTCAATATTCTTATGGTACAAATTATTTGCCAATTTTTTATCAAGCAAAAAAGTCCGCTTAATTAGCTTTCTTTTTGTCCTTTCTTTTTTGAATTAGTTTTCCTGTTTTTTTTGAGGAGTTTCTTTTATCTGCTTTTTCTACTGTAATCTTATATTTCTGAAAAGAACCGTCTGTAAATGCATTTAAGGCACGAACGTAAATGGGATTTTGAAGATTTGTTACTTGCCAGTATACGGAGCTGTTGAATAAATCCTGCCCGATTAATCCTTTTAACTGGCTTTTTATGGTCGGTAAGCTTTGTAACCAAACTTCAGCAGAATCGGGTTCAGCTTTTTTATCTTTAGCAAATGCATAAAACTTTTGAAGCAGTGAATCGTCTATCGAGAAATTTTTGATATAAGCATCTGCCGTCGGATATTTTTTTTGCATAGAAGTTCTGTTGTCATTGATATAGACAAGTGTAAATTGATTAAACGAACCAGTACGAACTAATTTTTGATAATACTTAGAATTCCATAGCGTATCCATTGGTACAAAAATATCCGGCGTAATGCCGCCACCGCCATATACTACCCGTTTATTTGCGGTAAAATATTGTGTTGAATCTGTTAGTTTTAGTTTTTTCTCGTCAAAAAGTTCCCCGCTTTCATAGCGGTCTTCAATATCTTCGTGATATTTTTCTATTCCTTTAGCATAAGATTTTTGAATATTTCTACCGCTGGGCGTATAATAATGTGCCATGGTAAGCCTTACCATACTCATGTCTGGTAGAGTATAGCCCTTTTGTACCAGTCCCTTTCCATAAGTTCTTCTGCCTACAATGATGCCTCTGTCCCAATCTTGTACTGCGCCGCTCACAATCTCAGAAGCTGATGCCGTATTTTGATTGACCATGATAACTAAATCTCCTTTTTCAAAATCACCTGCATCTGTTGCATTTAAATCAATGCGGGGTTGTGAGCGACCGGAAGAATACACCACTAATTTCCCATTATCCAAAAACAAATCGGATAAAGCGTGTGCCTGATTGAGGTAACCTCCACCGTTGTCGGTAAGATCAAGAATTATTTTTTTAGCCCCTGCTTTTTTCAGTGAATCAATAGCTTGCTGTGTTTCTTCAGTTGCATTAGCTGAAAATCGTGAAAGCTTGACATAACCGATGTCTGGTGTTGCCATATACTTGGCTTCTATGGCATAAATCGGAATTTTATCCCGGATGATTTCAAAATCCAGCAAATCATTTTCGCCATAGCGTTTTATTTTCACCGTTACACGCGTCCCTTTCTTACCTCTGAGTTTTTTAAATACACCATCATTAGTAATGCCTACGCCGGCTACATTTGCGGTGTCAACAAAGATGATTTTATCGCCATCTTGTATGCCTACTTTTTTTGAAGGGCCACCCTCAATGACATGCACAATTTGTATCGTATCCTGGTAAATCTGGAACTGCACGCCTACGCCTTCAAAATTGCCTTCTAATGGTTCGTTTGCTTTTTTTGTTTCAGTGGCATCCATGTACACAGAGTGCGGATCAAGGCTTTTCAGCATCTCCTTGATTCCGATTTCTACCAGTGAGTCTATATTTACATCTTCTACATAATAATTATCCAGCAAGTTGAGAAATGTACCCATTTTTTGCTGATACATTTGAGCTTTTCCTGACAAACTCATACTTAATAACAGCGTAATGAGTATGCTGTATTTCATCCTATTTATCATACGAAATAAAAATACGCAATATATTGAGGGTAAAATGTTATTAAGCCTTATTTTTTTTGCGGTAACGAATGTTTAATAATTCAACAGCAAATGAGAAGGCTACGGAGGTGTATATAATGCCTTTTTGCACTTCATAATGGAAGCCTTCCATAATCAGTGTTACACCAATCATAATTAGGAAAGAAAGTGCTAGAATTTGTAAACTCGGATATTTGGTCACTATTTTGCTTACGGGTTGTGTAAACAACATCATTACAAGCATAGAAATAACAACAGCAATAATCATGACAGGAATTTCTTTGACAATACCTACAGCCGTCAGGATAGAATCTATAGAAAATACTAAATTCAGCAAGGCAATCTGAATAAGTACCGAAACAAAAGACGATTTCTTTTCGCTGTTTGTTACATTAAATTCGTCATCGTCTCCTGTTATCTTGTGGTGTATTTCTGTGGTTGATTTATAGATTAAGAAGATTCCCCCTACAATAAGAATTACACCTTTCCAGCTCAATTCAAGATTCCATGCGTTTGGAGGTAAGATATTTTTATCCAGCCCTAAAATCCATCCTAAGAAGAACAATAAGATGATACGCAGGATCATGGCAATAAATAACCCTAAATTTTGTCCGCGTTTGCGGTCTGCATCGGGAAGCTTTTGGGTAACAATAGAAATGAAGATGATATTATCGACACCTAATACTATTTCCAAAAATGTAAGGGTAACTAAACTCAGCCAAGTTTCCGGCTGGGCAAAAATTGAAAAATCCATAATATGTAATTAGACTGCAAAGATAAAAAAAGTATGCACAGAACTTAATACAATTCAGGTACAAAAAAAAGTTCCTTAATGGATTAAGTAGAAATAAATACTGTGTTACTATGCGTGTTTTGTCAATATTCCGAGGAGAATAATTATAAACAAAACAAAAAAGTACTTAATAGCTTGTAAATCTTCAGTCATAGGCATTTGTCTTTTCATGTCTGGGTGATTTAAATTCAGTAATTATAGTTTTCGCTCTAAATTTATACAAAAACAATCATATTGACAATACCTTTAATGTCTTTTAACAAAAAACGAATGGTGTGGAAATGTGGAAAACTTAGCTTCTGTCGATGTCTTTATATTGTAAATCGTGCTGATAATAAAATAAATCCCATTT
>CAYVGM010000263.1:0-3672 GCA_964451125.1 uncultured Chitinophagales bacterium | reverse complement strand
TTTGAGAAGTTATAGCCTCGGGCAATGAATTGAACAATTCAGAAAAATAAAAATCAGCTTTCTCAAATTGATTGCGAATAGAACAAATGGTGGCAAGATTGCCCAATGTATAGCACTTTTCCGATTCTATTATCTCATTATCCGGATTCTTTAAAAGCAAAGCATATATATTTTCCCATTCTGCTATCGTTGATGTATCAAAATTGCAATACGCATTGGCATAAGCTAAATAATATTCAGTAAGATAATTGCGATAATCTTCGGTCTTAATGTGCAAAGTTTCATGCCTGAATGATGCCGTTTTATGCGTATTATCCATTTGTTTTTGTTGTAATAAAACATGTGATTTCATCAGGCACCAGATGCTGTATTGCTCTGTAATATATTGATGAAACGTGGTTTCAAAATGGGATAAATTTTCTTGCATAAGACGAAGGCGCTCCGCATAATTTGAGGTATTGATGCGGATAAAATCAGCATAGATAAAGCTGTTGTACAATGTATTGTCATGTCTGAAATGCTGTTTGTTGAACTCGTATTGAGTATTTAAAATCTCGGTATATTCATCTGTGATTTTTAAATGACGATACCATTCTAATTTCAGGTTGTTTTTTTGACGCAGCATCGTTTCAGCGGTTTTGTTTGCTATATAAGCATCTTCCATTTTATCTTTTAATAATTTCAGCTCATTGCGCAATAGATAATCGTTTGATTTGGTGAGTTTTTGTTTAAATAATTTCTGAAAGATTTTTGCTCTATCCAGTTTAATATTTTCTCTTTCGTTGAGCAGTAGCTGGAATAATTTGAATAAAGATTTTCGTTTTTCCTGCTTTAGATAGTCTGAAATAAGAAGAATGTCTTTTTTGTTAAGTGCAGAAATTATGCGTGTTGTGAGTAAATTTTTCATTACAGAAAATAATGTTTAAGTGTTTGATTAGCAAATATTTATGGCTTATTTGTAATGTAAAATACATTCATCTTTCATTACAAAAATAAAGAAATTGTTTTTATGTTTTAGAGTTACTTAAATAAATTTGAATTCTAAAACTATATTACATGAAACACACATTTATCTTAATCATGACATTTATTCTGTTGGCAACTTCTTGTAAAAAGGAAAAAAACAACTTGAACAGCACTACACCGGTACAAAGTTTTACGGATGTTACAATGGGCAATCAATCCAGCGCCAGTTACAACTGCTTCATGTCGTTTGATTCGGCAAAGGTATACACCCTCATCAATGCACTAGCGAATCAAACCCAGATAGACCTCATCTTTTTACATAACAATCCTGATAATTTAGCCATGTTTGTTTCGCCTGCTTCTATAGATGATGCCATAACTTTAGATGCAGATATTTATACCAATCCGATATATGGGGTTGAAAACTGGACAACAAAAAATGCAATACAAATAGGCATTACAGATATCTCAGTTGCCGAATTTAATAGTATAAATACAAATGGAAATTTACATGCAGCATACGAAAACGACCCGCATGTTACCATTGGATGGGAAATTGACATTAAGCCCAATAAGGTTTACAAATACACTTCTAACAGAACAGGAAAACGTGGATTAATTAAAGTAAAATCCATAAACGGAAATTACAGTTCCGCAGGAAGTATTCTTTTCGATTTAAAACAAATTCAATAACTATCATGACAAAAAAAGTAATCATCTTGCTTATTGCAATAGCCAACCTTATTATAGGTTGCAAAAAAGACGAAACAGCCAGCGAAAATTCACATCCTTATGCAGGTACAGTACGACTATATGAAAGCAAAAGAAATTGGAAATTAAAATACCATTATAATGGAAGTATTGCACATTTTTCTGTAAGCATTGGCACAGAAGAATTAATAGAATTACTTCCTGGTGCTCAAAAAAATCAATATTATATCAGACCAAAAGACCACAATGAATATTGTTTAGATGCTCAAGCTAAAGATGATTTATTTATAAAATTATATAGCTATTTTGGTAATAATAGTCAGCTATTTACTATCACAAATATTGGTGACAATAAAGTTAGAATCCAATCTGTAGCTGATACTACTTTATATTTATTAAATAACTCTGATAATGCTTCATTTTCTTATAGTTCATATTTAAAACCAAAGAGCTATGATGCCAATGCCTTGGATTACTGGATAATTGAAAAACTGTAAATATTTTAACCTATGAAAAATACTATTTTATTTTCTGCTATTTTTTTTGCATTAATTTCAACTAATTGCACAAACAACAATACACCGTCGCCGCAACCATCTCCAACTAATAACTCATCAAAAACGGTGTTGTATGATGTAAACAATATTGGAGATCCAAACGATGATGATTATTGCTTTATGTTACTTGGGGCAGATTACTCTGGTCAAAAAAAATATTTTAAAGCAAAAATGATTGATATCGTTAAGGATTCAATGGAAGTCATAAGTGGTCCTTATACTTTAGATAGTTTGATTGATGTGAGCACCTTTCCATCTTTCATTAAATCTGCAAACTCGGGAAGTTATCTTACAGATTTTGTTTTTTCTGACAGTATTCGAGTACGACAAACAGCATTAAATGCTAATGGAAAAAGAGTATTTACACAAGCACCTTGGACTGGTAATGGCTCTAACTATGTAAAACCATACACTCAAGGTTCGCAAATAATAGGAACAACAACTCTAAATTATTTCAAAAAACCTACCGCTACAGGTAGTTTTGAAGGATACTTGATGCATTTCTTTTTTAATAAAGGAACTTGTATTGTTTTCTCAAAAACAAGTGCATCTGGTACAAGTGTTTCTGTATCGGGTTTTCCGGAAGATATTTCATCCGTAATTGGTGCAACTTACGATTGGCAAAACGTAGATAATTATTTCAATGTAACTACTGGAGTAGGTGTCTCTACCCATTATTTTATTGATTATAAAAATTGGCGTTATTTTAGAATAAAAGAAAGTAAAACAAGTGTACCAGGAACATCAGGCGGACAACATGCCATAGAATATGGAAACTACAAAAGCTTAGATAAATTATTAGTATGGCCAGATGACTGGAAAAAATAAATTCTTAAATCTATAATTCATGAAAACAATCACATCTCTTCTCTTACTGTTTTGCACAAGCATATTGCACGCACAAACTGTTGAAGGCAAATGGAAATGTATTGCAAGTTATTCCTCTTTCGACAACAAACAAACGAACATGGAGGATGCCTTGCATCAATCGAGACCTTGTACAAAAAACACGATATATGAATTTCAAGCTGATGGCAAGATAAAGAGAATATATTCAGGATGCGACGAGATATATGTAGCCACACAAGATAAACTATGGAAGAAACAGCAATGGAAACTGGAAGGAGAAAACATTAAAACGAGTGTTACAAATTTTATGGTCTTCAAAAAATACACCCTGACTTTTTCAGGCAATAAAATGACATGGACAAATAAAGAAGAAACAATTATCTATGAGAAGTTGTAACTTTATTAAAAACTAAAAATCATGAAAAAGTACTTTTATTTATTTGTTTCACTAATCATAATTAGTGCTTGTGTGCCAACTGGCGGAACGCCTACACCTCCTGCAAATACAACGATTACCGTAAACGGAAAGCATATCATTGCGCCTTGTGGCGATACTATAGTACCTAAAGGAGTCAACTATGCCGTGTAT
>CAYVGM010000262.1:0-3690 GCA_964451125.1 uncultured Chitinophagales bacterium | reverse complement strand
CGTCACCAACAACTTTTATATCACTAAGCCATCGTGTCCAAAATGTTATATTTTGTTATATCGTTTCAAGCGTCACCAATAAACTACTTTGCAAAAAATAATTTATTTTAACAAGGTGTTTAATAAGCCAATCACAAATAATACTAATTGTAGCTTTTTTGAATTCATATAGAGCAATAAATTTTTATCGCATAATGAAGAATGAGAAACAAATAAAGGTTTGTTGGTGACGCACCCCACGCTTAAAGCTTAGCGATGCTAAACACCAACAAACACGAGCGGAGCGAGTTTGGGATAAATCATAAATATTTAAACATTTAAATCATCGTACATGCAAATTATTATCGAACCTTAAAAAGCTACGATATTATTGTATGGACAAAATTATTGCCCAGTTGTAATGCTATTGTTGCTATTTTTTATACTAACAATCTTGTGTGTGCAACTTGTTATATTCCCTAAGTTATATAGTATAGTGTGTGTTGTTTTAATACTAAAGTATTTATTTCCTGTTGCTGTTTGTTTTTTTAGTACCAAATAAAAAGATTGTCCCGGATAAAATAAATCAAATGTAGGACCACCAAAGGTTGATCCTCCTTGATAAATCACAGTTTTATAATTAGAATTATTTATATATTCTGTTGGACTAAGTGACATACTGGCCGACTCCCATGAAATATCAGTAGTGTCTCCTATAGTAGTATTTTGCGGAAATGTAAAATGGTCATAATTCCAACACATACTAATTCTATTCGCATAGTTAGTATCTTGAGATGAACTAATTCGAGTTGCAACAAACCAATTTGCATTTGATTTAATTATAAAAGCAAAATTTAAATACGCAATTTCAACAAAAGGGCTAGCCATACCAGGAATTTGTTTAACAACATATTTAGCTTGTATGTACATGCTATCTCCATCAACTACAATTGATTTAAATGTATTAGGTGTAGTTAAGATAGTTTCTGTATTATAATTAAATGATTCAGTCATTTGTATATTAATTGCTTGTTCATTTGGTGTTGGTGTTATTCCAGTACCACCAATAGGAACACATGAGTTAAGCAATAATGACATTGCAAAGGCTTTAATTGATATTATTAATACATTTAATTTTTTCATGATGATTAATTTTTTAGGTTATTAATTTGTATAAATTTTTAAAGAGAAAATACTTGTATGCAAATTTATATAAACATACTATAAGAAAAAATAGAAAATTCAGTGTGTTTTTGAATGGTTTTTAACTATAATTTTGTTTTTCAATTGATAATCAATTATTTATACTAAATTTTGTAGCAATTTATCTTTTCATACAGAAATCGATATCTATTGTGAAATCATTTACAAAAATCTCGTTGGTTTGCGTGCCATCAGTTCTTCCAACTATACGAAATATAAGATTTAAAGTATTACTGTCAGATGGAAACATCTGACAGCACTTCGCATGCCGTCAGGTCTGAAGAACAGAGACCAATTCATACCAGACATCGCATCTGCGTTCAAACCCAATTTCACCGGCTGTCTTTTTGAGTTCATCCATTTTTATCAGCTTATGTCCGCTGACATTGATACCGCGAAGTATGGAGAAATACGTTTTCATGATGTACATACAAGATAAGAAAACATGAGATAAAAATAGAGCGGGGGCGGCGCTTCGCACCGCCCCCGCATAAAAAACAAACATTTTATTTGCTTTTCCTCTGCTATATAAATAACGTCAAGGTTAACCTTTTAGTATATTTCTCAAACCAATCGAACCATTCTTTTTTTTGCAGAATTAAGTAAGCCAGTAAAAGGTGCTGCTTATTTCGGTGGTTTCTTTCCTTTAGGTGGCATTCCTCCCGGCCCGCCCTGCTGTGCCTGTTTAGCCAGCATCTTTTTGAAACGGTCTTCTGCACTAATTAGTTTTGCAACTTTTTGGGCAGGTAAAATATTTCTGAATAAGGCTATGTATTTCTTTAACAAATCCAATTCTTTTGTTTTAAATAATACATATTGACTAATAGCAGTTTCTGCTTCGGCTGCAGTGAAATCACCATCGTCTTTCAGTTCCTTTATTGTTCCCAACGTGCTTTTACGCAATTCTCGTTTCTCTTGCTCATACTGATCGAATACTGGCCAGAATTTCTGAGCCTCCTCGGGAGTCAGCTTTAGCATTTTGGTAATAAAAGCTACTTTCATCGCTTCTATTTTTTCATTACCCGGTTTTCCTTCTTCAAATTCTCCGGGCGGCGGTGGAGGTGGCGGTTGAGCTATGGCATGTCCCAGCCATAATATTAATGCCAATAAGAATGTGATTCTTTTCATGGTTACAAGTTTAATTTTTAAAAAATATCAGTGTCAGCACTTTCTAATTCATCAAATGTATACGTATCCTGTTGAATAAATTCGTCGATTGCTTTTTCTTCTTTTTCGTTTAATTGTTTTTTTCCGGTAGTAACACTATCTGTTTCAATTGTATTACTTACAGCCTTTTGTACATCATCCAACTCAAATTCATGACTATGCACTTGCATATATTGTAAAATTTCATCTTGAGTAAGGCAGGCTATACCGTCAATACAAATCAGTTCTTTTTCCGGCTTTTGTACTACTTTATAAATACCAATTCCCAATAATGCAACTACACAAGCAGCTACACTCATCTTGCGGAAATTCAAGAAGAACTTACTCTTTTTATTTGATTGATTTTTATGAACTGTGAGAATTGGGTCTTCAACTTTTTCCGTTGCTATTCTATTCATTACCTTATCTCCCAGTGTATCAAAATAGGCATCAGGAACTAATGGCTGATTTTTATCTAATTGTGCCAATATTCCATTTTCTTCGCTTATGCGCAATAAAACTTCATCTTGCAATTGACCGAAATAATTTTCAGAAATAATCAAAGGAATTTCATCTTGTTTTATCTGTAACAAGCGTGGTGAAATGGCTTTCAGTTCTTCAGTTATTTCTTTATTTGTTTTCATTTTTTTACTCTGTATGTTTGACTATACTTTTCAGCAAAAGTTTAATTATGCAGTAATTATTTCTTCAATTTTTTTCACGGCATGATGATAACTGGCTTTAAGTGCACCAACAGAAGTTTCGAGTATCTTGCTCATTTCTTCGTAAGGCATTTCATCATAATAACGCATAATAAAGACTTGTTTCTGTTTGTCGGGCAAGGTATTGATGGCCGCTTGCAAACGCAACTGAACTTGTTCAGGATTTTCATTATCACTGCCTGTCTTATAAATTGCGGCTGTATGTTCTATTGTATATGTCGCAGTACGCTTTTGTTTATTGATGTAGGTAATAGATTCATTACTGGCAATGCGATACACCCATGTATAAAGTGAACTCTCCGCCCGAAATGAATCAATATTTTTCCAAATCTTAATAAATACATTTTGCAAAACATCGTCAGCATCTTCATGGGTATTTACAAAGCGGCGAATATGATAGTAAAGACGTTGCTGATAAGCATTCATCAGGTTGCGAAAGCCCTTTTCTTTTGTTTCTTCAGAACGGCATTGCGCCAAAATTTCGTCGTCTGTCATCACCATATTTTGCTTAGACGACTCAAAATACAAAAGGTTTAATCTTAAGCATGTTTTTTTTTGTACAATTTATACCCTGCAAAAATCATTATGGCTAATGCCACAGTAATGATAAACAAGGTATAATACCACCTTCAAAGTTGAG
>CAYVGM010000261.1:1840-3695 GCA_964451125.1 uncultured Chitinophagales bacterium | reverse complement strand
ATGAACAATTGTTTGTGTTCTTAGCTTTTTACCTAGCCTTTGCTATCAAAATTCCAATTTTTCCATTCCATTCCTGGCAGGCAGATACGTATGTAAATGCACCAAATCAAGGCACCATGTTGCTTTCCGGATTGATGTCTAAAATGGGTACGTTTGCCCTCAGTCTATGGTTGATTCCTTGTGCTCCATTAGGCTGGCAGCTTGCTCAGAAATACGTAATTATCATCAGTGTAGTCAGTTTGCTGTATGGCGCATTTTTGGCAATTGCACAGCCACATTTCAAACGATTACTGGCATACTCCTCCTTATCACATGTCGGATTGATAGCAGCAGGTATTTTTACTATGAATTTGCAAGGCTTACAAGGTGGTTTATATCAGATGTTTTCTCACGGTATTTATGTCATCGGCTTGTTTTTTATCGTAGATATCTTGTTTAAAAAAGTGAAGACAGACAGCTTATTTGAATTAGGTGGCATTCGTAATGTTTCAAAAGTATTTGCAGTTTATTTTCTAATCATCTTATTGGGAAGTGTAGCCATGCCGTTTACTAATGGCTTTGTCGGAGAGTTTTTATTGCTGAACGGATTATTTCAGTACAACTATATATTAGTCGCTTTGGCAGGATTAACCGTGATTTTGGGTGCTGTATATATGCTGCGTGCTTATCAGCGGATGATGCATGGCAAAACAAACGATCTTACTGCCCTTTTTGGTGATATTGAATTAAATGATAAAATTCTGCTGGCTTGTTTTTCGGGTTTGATCATATTTTTCGGATTGTTTCCCGATATAATATTCAGTGTAAGTGATGAGCCATTGAAAGCATTGGCAGAACATGTTCAACAAGTTATTTTAATGCATAAATAAAACATACCTGGAGTAGAAATTATGAAAGAATTATTATTGTTATCCGGATTGGGAATTTTTGCTTTGGTGGCTGAATTAATTTCCGTGCGCAAGCTGATATTTCCTGTTGTCCTCATTGGTCTGTTGGTTAATATCTATTTCTGTGTTTGGGACTTCAACCAACCGCAAAATGTTTACAATATGTTGTATGTCGATAAATTTTCACTGATGTTTACCGGACTAACATCCATAGTGGCATTTTTCTGGTTTATTTTCGCTCGCTCTCATTTTGGTGATACACCACATGAGTCAGACTTCTTTGCATTGACTTTATTTGCATTAGTTGGCATTTTTATACTGACTTCGTATTCTCATTTTGTCATGTTGTTTCTCGGTATCGAAATTTTATCAATTCCTGTTTATGTTTTAGCCGGCAGTGATAAATGGAATGTACACTCCAACGAATCCGCATTCAAGTATTTTATCTTAGGTGCTTTTGCCAGTGCCTTTCTATTATTAGGTATCGTATTTATCTATGGTGCCATGGGTTCTTTCGATGTAAGCAGAATTACCAGCGTACCTTTTTTGAAAATTGGCTTAAGCAAACAATTGCTGTATGTGGGTATGTTACTTATTTTATTTGCCATGTCATTTAAAGTAGCTGCGGTGCCTTTCCATTTTTGGTCGCCTGATGTTTACACAGGAGCACCCACTTTTGTTACGGCATTTATGTCTACACTGGTAAAAATTGGAGCAATCGCTGCATTCTTACGCATTATTTCTGTATTTGTCTCACTTAATTTCTTCTCTTTCAATAAAATCTTGTTGATAATAGGCATACTGACTATCCTAGTAGGAAATATTTTGGCTGTTTCGCAATCCAATATAAAACGCATGCTGGCCTATTCCGGTATCGGGCATGTTGGTTTTATGATTCTGGCTATATGTATGCTCAGTCCATCCACTATTTATGTAGTATGGTACTACATGTTCGCTTATGTTTTTGC
>CAYVGM010000261.1:0-1740 GCA_964451125.1 uncultured Chitinophagales bacterium | reverse complement strand
TTTTTCAAACTGTTTTTCAAATAATTTTTTATGACATTTAATAATTTACTTTGGCAAGTAGAAGACGATATTCTATTGCTTACCATAAATCGTCCGGATAAACTGAATGCCCTAAATGGCGAAACTGTATTAGAAATACAAAAAGCCTTTGCTCATGCCAGAACTGAAAAATTAAAAGGTATTATATTAACGGGAGCTGGGGAGAAAGCATTTGTTGCAGGAGCCGATATTTCTGAATTTGCAGGGTTAGATATTATAAAAGCCAAAGAACTGGCACAACGTGGTCATGATATTTTCTTTGCTGTGGAGCATATGCCCATTCCGGTAATTGCTGTTGTCAATGGTTTTGCCTTAGGCGGAGGTTGCGAACTGAGTATGGCTTGCCATATGCGGATTGCAACTCAAAATGCAAAATTCGGACAGCCGGAAGTTAATTTGGGCATAATAGCAGGATATGGCGGAACACAACGGCTTACACAATATATCGGCAAAGCTAAATCTATTGAACTGCACCTTACAGCAGATATGATAGATGCACAGACGGCATTAAATCTGGGCTTGGTTAATTATGTTGAACCGGATAAAAATACGGCATTAGAGAAAGCAAAATCTATCATTCAAAAAATTGCCACTAAAGGACCTGTAGCCGTGGCAAAAGCTATAGAATGCATTAATGCTTATTATAAAGAAGGAGTAGACGGTTTTGCCTATGAAGTCAATGCTTTCGGCGATTTATTTAATACGGCCGATGTCAAAGAAGGCGTAGATGCTTTTTTGAACAAACGCAAACCGGAATTTAAGGGAGAATAGCCCTGTTTACCTTAGTTTTTGGTCTTTTTTTTTGGGTCTTTTTTATTTTGTTTACATGCAAATATGTTAATATTTTTATTGTAGTTTAACATAAATTTAAATTGCTACTTCATGTGCATTTCTGCCGGTTGAAGTCTGTTTTTTCCATTTATTAGTTCATTTCTTCCACTTACAAGGTAAAACCTGCCGTTTACTAAGTTTCCATTGAGGTAAATCAAAAACTATCTATTATTGTAACATAAAGAGTTCTTACAATCTTCTCTCAATTTGTTGTTTACGGCTAAGGCTCTAAAGTTTAGAACAAAAATCCTCATCAAAAACCATATAACAGAAAATTAGCTAGATTATGAAACGGGTATATAAGATATTGTTTATTGTGTTGCTGCAGATGTTCTTTTTAGAACATTGTGTAACTGCTGACAGTTTGGATATTGTCTCAAGTAAAGGCAAGTCTAAAGTCAGAAGTATTTGGAAATATGAGCAAGACTTCTCAAAACATAATACAGAAGATGGTATTTCCAAAAAAATATTTTATCTGTGTTTGAATGATGATGGTACTTATAATCAGTTTGTTATGGTGGTTCCTGAAGCAAATTTCCGATACATGAAGGCTCAAAATTATACATTGGACGGAACTTGGGAAGAAAGAAACGGACAATTGATACTCGAAGAAAATGGTAAAAAAAATGCAATAGCTTATACTTATTTCGTTACCTACTTTGAAAATATTGACAATCAAATAATATATACGAAATAATTCTCATTAAATTTTTGTTGTTTACACTAAGCCGTCTGTAGTTATACACGCGGCTTAATTTTTTTTCTTTCTGTCTGTCTTAGCCTTTTTTAATAGATTTTAGTCGCTCTTTTACCCGAAATTAAATATATTTGAACCTCGAAGCACTACTGTATGGCAAAATTAATCGGCGC
>CAYVGM010000260.1:0-3719 GCA_964451125.1 uncultured Chitinophagales bacterium | reverse complement strand
AGAACAATGTTAAGGCAGAAATGGGCTTTTTCGATCATATCGAAGAATTGCGCTGGCATATTATCCGCGCTTTGATAGCCATAGCTACAGCGTCTCTGTTCATGTTTTCCAATAAAAAATTCTTGTTTGATTATCTGTTGTTTGGTCCCACGCGACCGGATTTTCCGGCAAATCGCTTTTTCTGCTGGCTGGCTCAGCAGTCGCCCTATTTTTTTAGCGGACTATGTATGCAGGGAAAAGTACACAAATTTATAAATACCGATTTAGCCGGACAGTTTTATCTGCATTTTGAAATGGCAGCCATTTCAGGCGCAATCATAGCTTCACCGTATGTGATTTGGGAAATTTGGCGGTTTATAAAGCCGGCACTCTATGAGCAGGAAATTAAGAAAACCACAGGTGTTTTGTTTTTTGTCATCATCTTGTTTTTATTGGGATGTATGTTTGGGTATTTTATCATTGCCCCGTTTTCCGTTAATTTCTTTTTGAATTATGAAGCCGTTGGGCAAGCAGAGAATCTGATTTCCGTAGATAATTATATCAGCAATTTAATTTCTATGGTATTGCCTACAGGTATTATGTTTGAGTTGCCTGTCGTGGTTTATTTTCTTACCCGCATCGGGCTAATCACACCGGATTTTATGCGCAACACACGGAAATTCGCTTATATAATAATTTTGGGTGCTATTGCCGTTATTACACCGCAGGGAGATATGTTTAGTTTGGTACTAATTTCCACGCCAATTTTTATTTTATATCAGGTCAGTATAGGTATATCGCAAAGAGTATATAATAAGATAGTGAGGGAGGATTAGGACTTTATCTTATTTTGAAATATAATTATATAATAATTTCACTACTGTCCGATAAAAATAAAAAAAGTGAGCCATAATTTTTGAATTATGGCTCAAAATATATAGTTTGTTTTTGCACAACTTACTATATGAATAAAAGTACGCATAATTTTGGTAATTCCGTTCTCGGACAGCTGATTTCTTTAATTCCGAATTCAATTATTGATAGTGCTGTTAAAACCCACAATAGCGATAGGTATATTAAACGTTTTACCACCTTAGAACACTTAGTTACGATGCTATTTTGTGTTGGTTCAAATAGCACTTCGCTCCGAGAAGTATGTACCAATCTATTGGGTTTAGAAGGCAAACTCAAGCATATCAAACTCAAACAACCACCCAGAAAGAGTACACTTAGCGATGCCAATAAGCGTAGAAGTGCTACCGTATTCGAGCAAATCTACTATGGTTTGCTGGAACATTATAAAACGATTTTATCGGACAGCCGATTTAGAGATACCTTTGGAAAAGAGCTGTCCATCATCGACTCAACCACCATTTTTCTGTTTAAAGACATCTTGAAGTGTGTTGGACGTAAACCAATAAATGGTAAAAACAAAGGTGGTATTAAGGTACATCTACAAATTAGAGCCGATTACAATCTGCCTACATTAGTTAAATTTAGTGATGCTACGGTTCATGATAGCAACTTCATCCAACACATCTCATTTAATCCAGATACTATCTATTGTTTTGATAAAGGGTATATAGATTATGAACTCTTTGAACGATTTAATAAGGAAGAAATACCCTTTGTAACCCGAATAAAAGACAATGCAAAATTTACTTCTACAGAAGAATATAGTTTAGATAATTGTACAGATGATGCGGTACTTAAAGACGAACAAATAGAATTAGATATTCGAGAAAACGGTACTGTTGTTCGTAAATTACCGCTTCGTAGAATTGCTTATTGGAGTGAAGAACATCAAAAATGCTATGAGTTTATTACCAATATCTACGACCTGCAACCACAGCAAATTGCGGCCATCTATAAACAACGCTGGCAAATTGAGTTATTGCACAAACAACTCAAACAAAACTTTCCACTAAACTATTTCTTAGGCGATAATGAAAATGCTATCACAATTCAAATCTGGTGTACGCTTATTTACAATTTACCATTACGGTAATTCAACGTAAAATAGAAAAGAAAAAATGGGCTTTTGCCAATCTATGCTCTTTGATAAGAACACACCTTTTTAACTATATTGACTTAAGATCATTCCTAAGAAATCCTCAAAAACACTACGAAATAACTACCAACAACCAACCAGAATTATTCTCTGGGTAACCTGCTTGGAAATTCTAAAGATTTTTAAATTTTTCTCATTGAATATCAATCCCTAATTTTTATTCCGTATTTTTATCGGACACTAATGTAATAATTTATATATTTTTATGTATTTCAAATCACTACAATCACAATTGCACACTAAGGAATTCCAAAATAAACTGTTATTTTTAGGCACTGTTTATACAGTGCCTTTTTTTATAAAAATATAGAAGCATTTATGTCAGAACAAACGCAAACATATAAACCGAAAAAGTACTTTGTTCAGTTTGATGGAGCAAGGGGATTACTTGCATTTTCAATATTTTTATTACATTTTCATTTTCAATATATTAAATCAACAAGCACATTAGCTAATTTTACCTTACATAGCTTCTTCGTAGCTTCTGCATTTTTAATTACAAGTATTTTATACAAAGAAAAAAAGAAAGCTAACGGCTTTTCCGAATTTTTTAAGCGGTTTTATATGAAAAGGATTTTGAGAATATTTCCTGTATATTTTGGGTATATTTTCTTTTTCTTAATTATTGGAATTGCTACAAAACTAATATTTGATAAAGATCCATTGAGGATTATTAATGAAATAAAACATTTTGGAATTTTACTAATAACATTTACGTATAATTTCAAGGACTTATTTCAGATTCTATCAGGTCAAGATATCATTACAGACTCTGCAGTATATCCACATCTTTGGTCTATATCAATGGAAGAACAATTTTACATATTGATTCCATTCCTTATTTTTTTTCTTTCAGAAAAAACTTTAAAAAAGGTGTCAGTATTCGTCATAATTTTATTTCCAGTTATTAGAATTATTGGGTTTCAATACTTGAGTAAATTGACTTCCAACCAATTTCTATTAGGTTTTACAATGATTAGAAATAGCTTATTTCAATTTGATGCTTTTTTTTATGGTATTTTAATTGCATTGTTCCCAAAACTAAAAATTACAGTAATTCGAAAATTATTTTATTTGACAATAGTTATATTAATACTACAAGACTTAATTAACACTTATTATATTTCAATTAATTACAACCTCACTATGTGGGAGGCAATCTCTAGATATGATATTTACGTAAAATCATTTGCAGTGTATTATATAGATGTCTTACTAAATATATCATGTTTTTGCTTTCTTTATTTGGTCTTTCATACTGAAAGTGAATTTCCACTACTACATAATAAGCAGCTAACAGAATACGGAAAAGTATCTTATGGTTCTTATGTATATCAATATATATTTATACTACCTACTGCACTATTATTAAACCCCTTTTTAGATAAATTTCTTCCTGAATTCGTATCAGAATTAATTTCTGTAGTAATTTGTTTGTTTCTTTTAATGAGATTCTCCCTTTTCAGTTACTATAAATTCGAACTTAAATTTATTAACATGAAAACTAAATTCAGCTAATTTGCCATGTCTACACAACAGCATCAATCTATAGCAAACTATATCAAATCTTTTGATGGTGTCAGAGGTATTTGTTGCCTTAGTGTTTTACTGGTTCATTTTCCTTTTCATTCATTTAATTTGCCGAGTTCTTTAGTTTATATCGGCTTGC
>CAYVGM010000259.1:0-3733 GCA_964451125.1 uncultured Chitinophagales bacterium | reverse complement strand
GTACCTTTTGCACATGCATCTGACGGAGGAGGCTCTATCCGTATTCCGGCATCCTGTTGCGGCTTAATCGGATTAAAACCTACAAGAGGCAGAAATTGTACTTCGACAACAGAAAAAGCACCCGTTGATGTTGCCCAAGATGGTATATTAGCCCGAAGTGTACGAGATGTCGCATTATACTATTCAAAGCTGACAGCTTATTCGCAGAATAATAAATTACCGGAAATCGGGCTTGTTACGCATCCGGGTAAAAAAAGATTAAAAATTGGCATGTTCACCCAGTCATCATTAGGTATAACCGCACAAGCAGATGTAGAAAATACGGTAGTAGCAACAGGAAAACTCCTGGAAGAGATGGGACATCAGGTAAGCTATATTTCCAATCCGTTTGAGCATAAAGTAACCCGCGATTTCTTAATGTACTGGTCTTTTTTATCCTTTGCTTCCATGATTACGGAGTATGCAGCCAATGGCTTGGATTACAGGCATTCTAAAACAGCAAAATTCACCAAACAATTGGCAGCGGCATTTCCATTCTTATCCATTGCATCTTTTAGCAGTATTCGCAATCTGCAAAAGCATATACACGATTATAATGCCATTTTAGAAGATTTTGAAATCCTGTTAAGTCCTACTTTATCGCATCCGGCTCCGCATATTGGGCATTTTGGTACGGAAGTAGATGCATTGGAAGTAGTGATGAAACTAAATGCGTATGTCAATTTTACTACTACGCAAAATATCACAGGAGCACCTGCTATTTCATTGCCCATGGGCATAAGCAGCGACGGCTTGCCTATCGGTGTGCAACTGGCTACTGGAGTAGGAGATGAGCGGACACTCTTGGAACTTGCTTATGAACTGGAAGGAACAAACAGCTTTAAAATGCTTCATCAAATAAAATAAATTATATTGTATTTTTAAAAATTGATAGTATCGATGAACAGAATTTCCAAGCTTTTTGAAACAAAGAAAGAAAACATACTGAGTATATTTTGTACGGCAGGATATCCTGAGTTGAACTTCTTGCAGCAAATCTTAATCGAATTGCAAGATACAGGGGTGGATATGGTGGAAATCGGGATTCCGTTTTCAGATCCTACTGCAGATGGACCAGCAATCCAGCAGGCTAACAAAGTAGCCTTAGATAATGGTATGTCTATGAAAGTGCTATTTTCTCAATTGAAAGACATCCGGCAGCACATACATATTCCATTAGTGTTGATGGGCTATTTTAATCCTGTTTTGCAATATGGTGTTGAGCATTTTTTGAGTGATGCAAAAACTGTAGGTATTGATGGTGTCATTATTCCCGATTTACCTTTGTACGAATATGAAACGTATTATAAGAGCATATTTGAGCAATTTGATATCAAAAATATTTTTCTGATAACTCCGCAAACAAGTACGGAAAGAGTTCGAATGATTGATGCAGTCAGTTCAGCGTTTCTTTATTTAGTTTCTTCCAATGCGATAACGGGAAGTACAGGCACACTGACTAAAAATGAAGATTACTATGACCGAATTCGCTCTTTACATCTAAAAAATCCATCTTTGATAGGTTTTGGTATTCATGACAAGTCCACGTTTGACTATGCCTGTTCACACGCAAATGGAGCAATTATCGGAAGTGCTTTTATTAAAGCCTTGCAACAAGAAAAATCTATTCAAAATACTATCCCAGAATTTATATCATCTTTGAAAAGCCGATGAAAATAGTCATCATAAATTATAATGCAGGTAATACCAAAAGTGTGGAGAATGCATTATTGAGGTTAAATGTAACGCCACTCATTACCCATGATGCAGAAGAAATAGCAAGTGCGGATAAAGTCATTTTTCCTGGAGTGGGGCACGCTTTGCCAACGATGCAATACTTAAAACAAAACGGATTAGACAGTGTTATTAAACAACTAAAACAACCTGTATTGGGTATCTGTTTGGGACAACAATTGATGTGTAAACACAGCGAAGAAGGCGATGTGGAATGCTTGGGTATTTTTGATGTTGAGGTGAAAAAATTCAAATCCGAAAAGGAGAAAATTCCGCACATGGGATGGAATAGTATAAAGAAATTAAATTCTCCGCTTTTTAATAATTTGAATGAGCAGGATGATGTCTATTTTGTGCATTCATTCTATTGCACCTTATCTCCAAATACCATTGCAGAAACCGACTATATTTTGCCATTTTCAGCTGCATTACATAAAGATAATTTCTATGCCGTTCAATTTCATCCTGAAAAAAGCGCATCTGTAGGAAATACGATATTAGAGAACTTCTTAATGTTATGATTTTTCTAATCGAAATAGCAATTTTCTTGTTATTTCTTAGTAAATTCGCTCAACAATTTATTTTTTATGAGAAAAAATGTACTCCTTCTTATAGGATTCATGGTTATGAGTTTTGCCTTATTTTCCGGAACAAAAACTCCTCGTCCCACTTCTGCCTCACAAGTACATAATGGCATACAACGTTGTATTACTAAAATGCCGGGTGAAGAATGGGAAAACGCATTTCAACAGCAAATTCAACAGTTTCAGGCAACACATAGCAATCCGGCAAGCAGAATATCAGTTGCATATACTATTCCTGTAATTGTACATGTTGTATATTCTACAACAGCTCAAAATATTCCCCAGAGCCAAGTACAATCTCAAATTAATACTTTAAATGCAGACTATGCAGGAACTGGTTTAAATGTAGGAAACTGTCCTGCAGCTTTTCAGTCTTTAGTAGCAAATACCAATATCACTTTTTGTTTGGCTGCAAAAGATCCTAATGGTAATACATTAGCCGAACCAGGAATTGAAAGAATAGATCGTGCAACAAAAGGATTCACAAATCCGGGGACGTCAGGTTGGACAGATACCTATATTGATGCTACAATTAAACCAAATACCATTTGGGATCCTGCTAAATATTTGAATATTTGGGTATTACCTGTAAGCGGAGGGATTTTGGGATATGCAACATTTCCTGCGGGTACTGGCTTGACAGGGCTTTCGGGTTTTGGAACAGCTACAGATGATGGTGTGGTAATCAATTATATGAATTTTGGTAATTCCGGTGCTTCCAATGCACCATATAATTATGGCAGAACTGCCTCTCATGAAATAGGGCACTGGCTAGGGCTGCGCCATATTAGTGGCGACAGTAACTGTGGAAATGACTATTGTGGAGATACTCCTGTGCAATCTGGTAATGCAGGAGATGGTCAAGGGTTGAATTATGGCTGTCCTACTTATCCAAGTGTTACTTGTAGTAATGGCCCAAACGGAGACATGTTTATGAACTTTATGGATTATACAGACGATGTATGTATGTATATGTTTACACCTAACCAGACTACCCGTATGCAAACAGCATTAGCGAACGGCACCTACCGTAAGTTTTTCAGTGCATCTACGTGTAATGCAGGTCCTTCAGCGCCCGTAGCTAATTTTACCTCTAATAAAATGACAGTTTGCGTGGGTGGTACAGTTTCTTTTACAGATAATTCGTCAAATTCTCCAACATCATGGTCTTGGACTTTTGCAGGAGGCACACCAGCTACTTCTACTTCACAAAATCCAACAATAACGTATAATTCAGCAGGAACCTACACTGTTACCTTAACGGCTACCAATTCATTGGGTTCAAATACCATTACACAGACAAATTATATTACAGTAATTAATTCTACAGGTGCAGCTTTGCCATTGACCGAAGGATTTCAAAATACAACTTTCCC
>CAYVGM010000258.1:0-3785 GCA_964451125.1 uncultured Chitinophagales bacterium | reverse complement strand
CTAGCCAAACCAATGCAGGCATACCCCAATCCGAAAATTCTTTACCATAGATTTCAGTAATTATTGACTTACCCGGTGAATTTGGAAAATAAATCTTATGCTGATTATAAGGAGCTGAAAATGCCAAATCAGTGTGTCTTCCGGTAGTATTGGAAAAGATATTTGCTAAAATGGTTTTCCATTTTCCATTTTCCTGATAATGCACATTACCTGCGCCTATGATGGCTTGCATAGTACCGTTTTCTGTTCTAAAATACTTGCCGATAGCAGTACGCAACGAAACATCTTCGTCTGTTTGCTTCAGATTCTGGAATGGCCCACCTATACCATATATAATTTTTGTAATAGTTTGATCATCCGGATTTTGACTTTTTTGACTCTCTGTATTTAAATTAGTGTCATTGTCTAAACTATTTTTTGCAATAATTGAACTGCATATAATAGTATTAAGTAAAATGAATAGTAAAGTTTTATTCATAAAAGTTGATTTAGATTTTAAGCTTAAGCTCAAATTTAAATAAAGATTTTGAAACTTGCAAGAGTTAAATCAAATATTATCAATGGTTTGCAATCATACATATATTCAAAAATAGGGGAAATTATGCCAGTTAAAATTTTTCTTATTAAATGGATTTGATAATTGTTTAGATTTAATTATTGTAGAATCTGTAAATAAATCAAAAAATTTTGTGAAATTATTAATGTCTAATTCTGATATTATTATACTGTCATTAAGTGAATTAGAGAAGATAGCTGGATTACTACTTCGAATTTCATTTAAGTGAATGCTGTAGTGGTTTATTACTTCATCTATCGTATTAAATCTTCCATCGTGCATATATGGGGCACTTAACTTAATGTTGATTAAAGATGGTACTTTAAATTTACTTATATCAATTGAATCATTTGTTATTTTAAACCGACTAATTAGTTCACCTTTTGTAATTAAATTATCTGCAAACTTTGTGTCCCCTCTGCCTTCGCCCGGATGGCATTTTCCACAAACACTTACAGTTCTTGCATACATGCCAATAAATGAAGAATCATTTAATGTTTTTGAAGCATCCTCATTCGATTTAAATTCATTAAACATTTTAATAAATCTAGGATTATATCCATCAATATTAATAGTTCGTAAAAATTGTGCGATTGCCTTAGACACCTGTTTGAAAGTAATTGTATTAGTATTAAAAATCCGTTTAAAATATTTTGGGTAAAATTTGTGGTTATTAAGCCTAATAATCAATTGGCTTGTGTCTAAATTCATTTCTAGCGTATCCATAATTGGAAAATGTATAACTTCTTCCAGCGATGAGGCTCGACCATCCCAGAAAAAACTTGTTTGCCATACCAAATTAACTAACGTCATAGTATTTCGTTTCCCAACCTTTCCATTCACACCCCTACTATATTGAACACCACCATCAGAAAAAGAATATTCTTGTTTGTGGCAACTAGCACAACTAATTGTATAATCAGAAGATAACATGCTATCATAAAACAATAACCGACCTAAAGCCACACCCTCATAAGTCATAGGGTTATCAGCTGGAATATTTGGTGGATTAAATCTTTCTTTGTCATACTTAATAGTATAATTATGCAGTTGAGGCTTTTTATTAAAGGCTGATAATATTATTATCAATGTAACGATAAGTAAACATACAATCATTTTTTTATTTATAAAATAATACATTATGTTTTGTGTTTTAGAAAGTATTGTATTCAAATAATTAATACCACTCCAAAATTAACCATAATAATTTACTTTTATTGCAATCCTTTTTAACCCACAGAATTTTCTTAGCATTTACCTCTTTTCAAA
Source organism: uncultured Chitinophagales bacterium (assembly GCA_964451125.1). Taxonomy (GTDB): domain Bacteria; phylum Bacteroidota; class Bacteroidia; order Chitinophagales; family JADIYW01; genus JADJSS01. Next base: position 1,960 of record CAYVGM010000258.1, on the reverse strand, counting down.
ATCTCATCGTTTCACTCACAAGTATCGCCCAGTCCAGTTGTGGATGTCAATGAGCAAAAATATTAATTTTATTTTTGTAACATATCTAACACAAGGGCTGCTTAAATATATAAGCTGCCAAGTCCAATATTCCTGTTTTATATTAAGCATACAAAAACAGAAAACACAAAGTAATAATACAGTTCCGAAAAGCACAACTCAGAGCTTAGCAAAACAGCACAGTACATTTCTCTGACTATAAAAAAAATTAATACCGAAAATCATCAGTTTAATATTTGAATTTCGGGGAATAAATTGTATATTTGTGCGATGATAAATCGGATAGCATTAACACAGATAGTAAAACAAGCCAAGCAGTTTCCGGTAGTATGTATCTTGGGCCCGCGCCAATGTGGAAAGACAACGCTTGCCAAACACTATCAAAAATTGCTTACAAAAACATCCTATTATTTTGATTTAGAAAGCCCATCCGACATTCGGAAAATGGCAGAGCCGGAGTTGTTATTTAGCAATAATAAGGATGCTGTTTTTGTCATTGACGAAGTACAGCGCATGCCTGAGTTGTTTTCCATATTGCGTGCTGTTGCAGATGCGCACAAAAAGAAAGGAAGATTTATCTTATTGGGTTCTGCCAACCCCGAATTGATTAAAGGTGTCAGCGAAACGTTGGCCGGTCGTATAGCCTATATTTCAGTTTATCCGTTTCATCTCACGGAGTTACCTTATAGCCTGAAAACGCAAGAAAAACACTGGTTCAGAGGTGGATTTCCGGATGCATATTTGGCCAAAAGCAATGAATTATTTTTTAATTGGATGGATGCATTTATGCGCACATTTATTGAACGAGATTTGAACAACTTATTTGGCATTACATTTTCTCCGGCTATAATGTTCAGACTGTGGCGCATGTTAGCCCATCATCATGGCGGCTTATGGAATGCACAGTCTTTTGCTAAGGGACTGGATGTAAGTCCAACTACGGTAAACCGTTATGTTGATTATCTGGAAGGTGCGTTCATGATACGCAAACTGATGCCGTATTATGCTAACATTGGCAAGCAGCTTGTAAAAAGTCCGAAAATATATTTTTGTGACACAGGTTTATTACATCATTTGTCAGATATAATTTCACCTAAACAATTGCTGGTTCATCCTGTTATCGGGTTTTCTTGGGAGTCTTATGTGATAGAACAGATTTGTCAGCTGTTACCCGGAACGATTCATCCTTATTTTTACAGAACACATGATGGCAGTGAGCTCGATTTGGTATTGGTGAAAGGCATAAAAATAATTGCTACTATTGAAATTAAATGGAGCAGTGCTCCAAAAATCAGCAGAGGACATACAGAGAGTATTAAATCACTGAATTGCAAACAGAATTATCTGATTATTCCACAAGATGAGCCTGTATTTCCGATAACTCCCTTAATAAAAACGGTGGGTTTGCGCTATTTTTTAAATACTGTATTGCCTAAAATTATTATATAACTTGCAATATACCAGTTGAAATTAATACCGAAAATCATCAGTTAAGTATTGGAATTTCGGGAATAATATTTTGATGTGAACAAACTCCACCCTTTTTCAAACTAAGTTCGGCATAAAGAAGATGCGAGATAATACAGTTGATTTCTTACGCCTTTCCCTGCTTAACAAAAATACCAAAGAGCTTGTACTATGCTATCTCCAGTAATAAAATCCTGATTTTACACTTAGCTACTTTGCTATGCTCTTCTGCTTTTTACCCGATTTAGCCTGCATCGAGTACTTCTCGCAGCTATTAGATGCCTTTTAACGAGATTTAACACAGTTCTATCTTACAAAGTTAGTATTTATTAATTATTTATACTTAAAATCACAGCTTAAATATTATCTTTCTTTCGCTATCTTTATCCCATGGAAAATTTCATCGTTTCGGCTCGTAAGTATCGCCCTGCCCAGTTTTTAGATGTTGTGGGGC
>CAYVGM010000257.1:0-3821 GCA_964451125.1 uncultured Chitinophagales bacterium | reverse complement strand
AATGGCTGGCAGTACCTGCATCTTTTTCTATTGCCACCCGAAACCCATAATTAATAAGTGCCGCTACAGAGTTTGGTGTAAGTGGCACTCGTTTTTCTTGATAATCATTTTCTTTAGGTATTCCTAAAAACAAGGATTTTTTAGACTGTTCTAATTCTGCAAGCACTTCTTTCGGATAGAGTGCATATTCTGTTTTGATATTGCCTTTTATAGCTTCCATGTTGCCCGCTTTTCGTTCAGGTTGTCAGTATTGTTTCTACTGATCTTTTTCCATCGTCTAATTTACCAATATTTATTTTAAGATGTGGTATTGGGAGTATTTCTTCAAAATTATCCGGCCATTCTATCAGGCAAGTTTTATCAGAGTATAATACTTCTTCCACCCCGGCCTGGCGAGCTTCGTTGATACTTTGCAAGCGATATAAATCGAGGTGATAAATTGTGTCGCCATTCTTGGTCGTGTATTCATTTATTATTGGATATGTTGGTGAAGAAACCGTATCAACAACTGATAATTTGCTGCATATTGTTTTAATTAATGTTGTTTTCCCTGCACCTAAATCTCCATAAAAACAAAATGTATTGGTTTGAGGTAAAAAAGATAAGATAAAATCGGACACTTCATCATATCCTTCTAAGTCTACTGCTTCAAAAAGTTTAATCATAAATCAAAAACTGATTTCAATATATTTAAAATAAACGAATAATTATTTTTCTATTTGGATTCATAAACTGCAACTGGAACGATAATTTCTTCTAAGGAAACGCCTCCATGCTGAAAAGTGTTTCTGTAATAATTGACAAAATGATTGTAGTTGTTGGGATAACAGAAATAGTAATCTTCTTTGGCAAAAACATAAGAAGAACTCACGTTAGACTTTGGTAACATGGCTTCTTCCGGATTGCGAAAAGCTAAAACTTCTTTCTCATTATAATTCAGATTTTTGCCGGTTTTATAACGAAGATTTGTAGTCGTGGCTTTGTCGCCAATTATTTTTGAAGGATTTTGAACGCGTATCGTGCCATGGTCGGAGGTAAAAATCAACCGCACTTTTTTGTCTTTCAGTTTTTGAATGGCATTTAATAATGGCGAGTGATCAAACCAGGATAATGTGAGTGAGCGGTATGCCGATTCGTCACTGGCTAATTCTTTCAGAACTTCCATTTCCGTGCGCGCATGCGACAACATGTCAACAAAATTATAGACGATGACATTAAACGAATTATGCAGTAAATTGAGCATATTATCTTCTAGTGATTTGCCATCTTTATTTGTCGTGATTTTAGTATAACTCGTTTTTCCGGTAAATCCCAGGCGTTGCAACTGTTCATTTAAGAAGAACTCCTCACTGAGATTTTTCCCCATATTTTCATCGTCATAAAACCATCTGTCAGGATATTTTTTATCAATTTCCAAAGGCATTAATCCCGAAAAAATAGCATTGCGAGAGTATTGTGTTGTTGTAGGTAAAATAGAAAAAAAATGTTCTTCACTTACTTTTTTGAAGTCCTGCTTAATCAGCGATTCTAACACCCGAAAATGGTCATACCGCAAATTATCAATAAGAATCAGAAAGGTAGTAATATCTGCTTGCAGATGAGGAAGAATTTTATTTTTTATCAGAGTAGCAGATAATGTGGGAGCTGACGGATTATTTAAATCCTTCACCCATTTCAAATAGTTTTTGGAAATAAACTTGAAAAATTCTTTGTTGGCTTCACTTTTTTGCATGTCAAGAATGCCTTTCATGTCTGCATTGTTAGCATGGTCAAGTTCAAGCTCCCAGTAAATCAGCTTTTTGTATAATTCAGCCCATTCTTCATGTGTACTCACATTATTGAGTTCCATCATGATATTTTGAAACTCCTGACGATAATTTACCATCGTTTTTTCAGAAACCAGTTTTTTGTTTTCTGTCAGCTTCTTTACCGACATCAGGATTTGATTCGGGCGTACCGGTTTTATCAGGTAATCTGCTATTTGAGAACCGATAGCCTCTTCCATAATATTCTCTTCTTCATTCTTTGTAATCATCACGATGGGCGTATCCTTACTTATCGTTTTGATACGAGATAAAGTTTCCAGTCCTGAAATACCGGGCATATGTTCGTCTAAAAATATCAAGTCATAATGTTCTGCTTTAAATTTGTCTAAAGCATCATGTCCATTGCTTACCGGATCAACGATATATCCTTTTTCTTCCAAAAACAGGATTTGCGGCTTAAGTAATTCTATCTCATCATCTGCCCAAAGTATTTTTATTTCGCTCATTCTTTATGGTTAATTTTGATTTTATTTTTGTTTGTCTGATTTTAAGTATCAAGTTATGTTATTTTACTATTACACAACCTATTTCCGGACAAATTAAGTAATTTTATTCTTTAATAAATGTGAAATTATCCAAAAATGCAGATTAAATTTTTATTAGAATCAAGAGCCAAGACGAGAGTAGGGAGTAGTGGGTATTAAGTATTAAGTATTGAGATTTGAGAAGCAAGAGCCAAGAATCAAGACTCTTTATATACTCAATCACTATTGCCTCTTGCCTTGTGCCTCTTATCCAATTACCAATCACTAATAACTAATGACCAATCACCAATTACTAAAGACCAATTACCAATAATGAATAAACGCAAAATCTTTAATGACCCTGTTTATGGTTTTATAACTATTCCTTATGAGATTGTTTTTGATATTATAGAGCATCCTTATTTTCAACGGCTGCGCAGAATTCAACAATTAGGGATGAGTTCCATGGTATATCCCGGTGCAACTCATACTCGTTTTCATCATTCACTCGGTGCTATGCATCTTATGCATCGCAGTTTGGAAGTTTTAAAATCAAAAGGTATTCAAATTACTGAACAAGAATCTCAGGCTGCCATACTGGCTATTTTATTACATGACTTGGGACATGGTCCTTTTTCGCATGCACTGGAAGGGATTTTACTAAAAAATTATCACCACGAGGATATTTCAATCTTGTTAATGGACAGGCTAAAATTGATAGCAACTGAGCCTATAGAAATGGCAATTTCTATCTTTAAAAATACTTATCCCAAAAAATTTCTTCATCAGTTAGTAAGCGGTCAGCTAGATATGGACAGAATGGATTATCTCAACCGAGATTCGTTTTATACCGGAGTAAGTGAAGGCGTAATTGGATATGACCGAATCATCAACATGTTGCATGTATATAATGATAATATCGTAGTAGAAGAAAAAGGAATTTATTCTATCGAAAAATTCTTAGTAGCAAGGCGACTGATGTACTGGCAGGTCTATTTACATAAAACTAGCTTGGTGGCTGATTTGATGTTGAAAAATGCATTTTTGAGAGCGAAAGAAATATTGCAAAAAGGGCAAAAAATAGGCAATATTCCAACCTGTTTATTTGCATTGCTGGCAGAAAATTATAAGGACGAAAACGAACTCTTGTCCCTGTTTATTCAAGTGGATGATGCCGATGCAATATGCAGTTTAAAAAGTTTTATGTCGCATGATGATGAAATTCTAAAGCGTTTATCCTCCGAATTGATTAACCGCAATTTATTTAAAATTGAATTTCTGCCGGAGAAAATAGCCAATGAAAAATATAATCAGTTGCTTCAGCAATTTAGCAAAGAAGAGCGAAATTATTTTTTACTAAATGGCGAAGTAATGAATAACGCTTATAATCCTAAAAAGGAAAATATTTTTATTCTGTTTAAAGATGGCAGTATTCGGGACATTGCAGAAATTGCAGAGCAAATGAATATTCGTTCTTTGTCGAGCGAAGTAGTAAAGTATTATTTGGCTTATCCAAAAAATTAAAGTCAAA
>CAYVGM010000256.1:0-3867 GCA_964451125.1 uncultured Chitinophagales bacterium | reverse complement strand
GATTCTGCCTTTGTGATGGAAAACAGCAACTATGCAGACAGCATTATTCAGATTGCCCTACAGAAAGCGGAAGCTACCCGTAATGCAGACATCATTCTTAAAACACTTTTTTATAATACATCTGATAACATCAGTATTAATTCTACTGTAGAGCGGCTGGATAAAATGGGAGAATTTATTAATAAAGGATTGGAATATGCCAAAATGTTCAAACGGTTGGATTATATTGCTTATGGCAACGCCAACTTAGCAGAGTGGTATCTGGCAAAAGGTGATTTGAATCAGGCGGTAGCTGCTGCAAATCTGGCATTCTCCACAGCATTAGGCATCCAAAATGACTCCTGTAAAATTGTATGCGCCCTGCAATTGGGAAGAGTCTATGAAAGGCAAAAAAACACGCTGCTGGCTTTCCGCACTTATACCAATGCACATGATATTGCGAACAAAAGCGGAAACGAAAAATACCTTCCTATGGTGTATCTTAAGTTGGGCGGTTTATACGAGAGCTTAAACAAGAATGAAGAAGCCAAAGATTATTATTTCAGAAGTCTGGAGCTGGATAAGAAATTAAAAGATATTGATGGGCAGATTGCTTCTAATGTCGCACTCGGCGATATTTACGAATACAGGATTGCCAAAGACTATTATGAAACAGCCGAAAAACTGGCATTGCAATATAAGCGGATGCGTTTATTAAAGATTGTTCAGTTACATTATTTTTCGTATAAAATCATCAACGGTATTCCCAACGATGCACTTAGATATTATCAGCAGCAGCCAATGATAGAAGAGGTTTACAAGAACCGAGGAGATAAATATGTCAACTGGATACTGGCTGAAATTCATCTATATGGCAGCCAGCCCGATACTGCCAAGTTTTATTTTGACAAGTGTACGGAGGCATTTCAAAGTGATTATGATAAAAACGCGCGTTTGAGTCTTTTGATGGAATACGGGATGGCTCTGACTCAACTAAAAAAGAATACGGAGGCGACAGCTGTATATAGAGATGCATTTGAATTAAGCACACAAACTTCTAATTCCTCCTATGCCATTAATAGCGCAGAAGAGCTCAGTAGACTATACGAACAAAACAGTAACTATAAAGAAGCATTGTTGTTTGCCCAACATGCAGAGAATTATAAAGATTCTGTACAGGCATTATCTAAAGAAAGAGATTTTGCTTCGCTGGAAATCGAGAATGAAAACAAGCGTATAGAAAATGAAAAACTCAAAGAACTTGAAGCCGAACATCACCGGCACAATATTCAATATTTGGCCATCATTATTGCCATTACCTTTGTGTTTTTATTATTGATGATAAGCGGTATCATGACTATTTCTTCCCGGGCTATTGAGATACTCGGTTTCTTTTCGTTTATCTTCTTGTTTGAGTTCATCATTATGCTGCTCGACCACAAAATAATAGCGCTTACACATGGTGAACCTTTGAAAATATGGCTGATAAAGATTGCCTTGATTTCATTACTTATGCCATTCCATCATTTCATAGAAGAGGGATTGATACATTACCTCACATCCAAAAAAATAATAAAAGTAAAAGAGCGTCTAAATCTCAAAAAATTAATACCCCACAAAAAAGCAATTACAGTTACAAATGAAGATGCATCTACAACTGACAATGCAGTTATAGACGAACACTAAGGGCACGATCCCGGAGGTGGGCAAATCTTGCCAACATTAAGCGTTACTATTGATTTCTTAGGATCGTTAAATGATAGCATTAATGTTGGTTTCTGAATAACTTCACTTAATTTTATCTTATCTTCTGCTTTAGGATGTGTATTATTCCAATCATTTACATAAACTTCAGCTTCTGATTTAGTAAAAGAAGCAAAAATAAAGAAAATTCTTCCGTCAACAGAATTGCGAATAGCATTTCCTAAAATTGTCGTATCAAACTCAACAAATTTAGTAACCTTGCCATCTGTTTTGTCTCTTGGTGGTGTGCCATTTGGGTCTTTCAAATCTTTTATAGTATGTTTGTGAAAATGCAGGATCATATTATTTATATCTTTATTGCTGTAAATACCGGTCTTATTTACGATTCTTTCAAGAGTTTTTTCTTCTGTAAGCTCTTTGAGTGATTGAGATGAGCTATTATAATATAATTTCCATCCCATAAAGCCACATAAAAGTGCAAGTACAACGATAATTGCGTTTTTCATAATATTTGTTTTAATTGTGAATAATAAACTATTTACATGATCCACCAGGTGGTGGGCATAATTTTCCCACTTCAATCTTAGAAGTAGTTGCTTTAGAGAAATCAGCCCGAGATTCAGGTAAGTCAGTAACGAGGTAGGTTATATTCATAATAGATTGCCTCCATTCATTATCTACTTTATATGTATGAATAGAAGTATGTCTGTCAAAATAATAATTCATCCTTTCTGTATAGTTCTGAGTTGATAAATAGTAAAAAACTACCTGTTCTAAATTCTTATTTTTGGCATAATCATAAATATATTTTAACATTTCTGGGTCCATTATTAATTTTGTTTCTTCTAGTTTGCCATCTACTGTTCTTCTATTTGTCCTAGTATTGTATTTAAATTCATCACTGTTAGTTAATACATATTCTTTATTTATTTTACCATTTGCGTCTAGTACTTTTGGGAATGGAGAATTGGCAAACGAATAACTTGCACAAGTAAAAAGATCTTTATTGTTGTTGGGGTCTAAATGTTTCTCTGCTTGCTCCTGATGATTTAGTGCATATAATTTCCATCCCAAAAAGCCACATAAAAGTGCCAGTATGGCGATAATTGCGTTTTTCATAAAAATGTTTTATTGGTTAAAAATGATTTTCAGATACTAATATACCAAAATTATTTAATACTTACAATACGTAAAGCAAGTTTTCTTTGTAAGATCTTTGAATTTTTTTTCCAATTTGTGATGGATGAATGGGTATATCTTTTAACCCACCATTTAGAATTTTGCAATATTCATCATTTAAAACAATTCAAATATTCTCATTCTTATTAAATTTTGCCATTAAATACTCCTCTTTTTATTCCATTCAGAAATCGTAACTTTGTTCGCATCCAAATAAATAACTTATAATATGAGCAAAGTAGAAATAAAAGTTCCTGCTGTAGGGGAAAGTGTAAATGAAGTAACACTTGCCGCATGGCTGGTGAAAGAAGGCGATTTTGTGAAGTTAGACCAACCGCTTGCTGAGTTTGAATCGGATAAAGCCACCTTTGAACTTCCGGCTGAGGTAGCAGGCACTATTACCTTTAATGCCCAAGAAGGTGATGATATTAAAATTGGCGGAGTCGTGGCGTTTATCGATACGGATGGAACACAGTCGTCGGTTAACAGTCAGCAGTCAGCAGTTGGCAAGACTGAAGAAAAAAATGAAAAAGAGAACAATAAACTATCAACCGAAAACCAACAACAAACATACGCCAGCGGGACACCATCCCCGGCAGCAAAAAAAATATTAGACGAAAAAGGAATAGAAGCTTCTGAAGTGTCGGGTACTGGTAAAGACGGGAGAATCACGAAAGAAGATGCTGAAAAAGTTGAGAAGCCAATAGTTGACAGTCGACAGTCGACAGAAAATACCTCAACTGAAGTAACAGAAACTATCGACAGACAAACATCGAATAATAGCTTCTCTCGCAGTGAAAGAATCGAAAAACTTTCGCGGATGCGCAAAACAATTTCGCGTCGTTTGGTGGCGGTGAAAAATGAAACGGCCATGCTCACTACTTTTAATGAAGTGGATATGACACGCATTCATCAAATCAGAGAGCTGTATAAAAAGCCATTCGAAGAAAAGAATGGTATTGGTTTGGGTTTTATGTCGTTCTTTACAAAAGCCTGTGCGCTTGC
>CAYVGM010000255.1:0-3877 GCA_964451125.1 uncultured Chitinophagales bacterium | reverse complement strand
AATCAATTTTGCGTTGAATGGTTTTTATTGAACAGTTGTATTTTGAAGCAAGTTGAGAATATGTTTGTTTGCCTGTTGTATATTCTTGCCAAATTAATTGAGCATTTAATCTTTCGCCTCCAATAAATTTTCGATGACAACAAGCACACTGGTATCGTTGTTTTCCTTTATGAAACCCTGCTTTGGTAACAATTTTGCTATTACAAAAAATGCATTTTTTTTATTCATAACCTTTCATTTGCCTCCAAGCTAATAACAATAAGGGTTTTGAGTGATTTCACCTCCACAAATGTCCATTACCCCTAAAAAAACAAAATTTCTAGCCTGGTATAACTAATGCCGGATAAATAGCTTACTTACCTTTGCTTTATTTGCTATTTTTTATTTGAATGCAAAATATTCCTTGAATATCTTTTATCTAAAATCCAGTTAAATTAATTTAAGCAGATACGCTATTCTCCTTATCTTTACACCATGACGCAGGTTACATTTCTCGGATTTAAGCAATTAAGTCCATTGGGTCAAGGATTTATTGTGTTGGTTTTAATGTTATTAATCGCATTAATCTGTTATTTTGCCGGTCAGCGCGAAGTCATTGCATGGGCATTTTTAGCTGCTCCGCTCTATCTGTACAGTGTTATTAACCCTTTCTTAGGTGCCATAACACCCATCAGACTCAAATATGTAGGCATGTCATTTCTGGTCTTTTTTCCGCTCATAGTCATATTATTTTTGTTAGGTAAGTTTGTAGTAGTCACGCCGTTAAAAGAATTGTATGAAGTAAAGCTAATGGTACTGATGACTTTCTTTCTGTTTTGCATGGCCTACATGCTGGCTTTCATATTTAAGGGAATTGTTCGCTTTTTAGAGTCTATTGATGAATAAACTAATAATGTATGCGTATTGATATTTTATCGGCTGTTCCTGATTTGATGCAAAGTTTTTTTGAACATTCTATAATCAAAAGAGCGAAAGAGCGGGACTTACTCGAAATTCACCTGCATAATATTCACGATTATTCCAGCAAAAAATTTAAACAGATTGACGATTATCAGTTTGGAGGAGGAGCAGGGATGGTTATGTGTATTGAGCCGATTTTATTATGTATAGAAAAGCTGACAGCAGAACGTAACTATGACGAAATTATTTTCACTACTCCGGATGGCGAGTTACTTAACCAAAAAATAGTCAATTCACTTTCTGTTAAAAAGAATCTGATTATTCTCTGCGGACATTACAAAGGTATTGACGAAAGATTGCGAGAGCATGTGATTACCAAAGAAATTTCTATTGGCAGCTATGTGCTTTCCGGTGGGGAGTTGCCCGCTGCCGTTTTAGTAGATGCTATCGGCAGGCTTATTCCGGGCGTTTTGAATGATGAAACTTCCGCGCTTACTGATTCTTTTCAGGATAATCTGCTTTCGCCGCCCGTATATACCCGCCCTTCGGATTACAAGGGCTGGAAGGTGCCGGATGTGCTCCTGAGTGGCAACGATAAACTGATACAAGAATGGCGATATCAGCAAAGTTTGGAACGAACCCGCAAAAGAAGACCGGATTTGTTAGAAAACGATTAGATAATATTGCATTTTACAGGAAAATCCCTATCTTTGCACACGCTAAATTTTTTGACATGCATAAAGTAAAAGAAATAACCGAAAAATTCGTTACCAAAAAAGATGTACCCGTTTTCAAAGCAGGTGACAATATCAATGTACATTATAAGATTATTGAAGGAAACAAAGAACGTATCCAGATTTTCCGAGGAGATGTGATTCAAAGAAACGGAAAAGGACTGACAGAAACGTTTACGGTTCGTAAAATTTCAAATGGTGTTGGTGTAGAAAGAATTTTCCCTTTACACTCACCGAATATTGACAAGATAGAAGTAAATAAAATCGGTAAAGTTCGTCGTGCTAAAATTTTCTATATCCGAGAACTTAAAGGAAAAGCTTCTCGTATTAAAGAGCGCATTTCTAATTCTGTTAAAAAATAATATTTATAATAACAATCAAATGCCGTTACACTCGTAGCGGCATTTTTTATTTAATTTTGATTTTATGAAATTCCTCATCGCAGGTTTAGGCAATATCGGTAACGAATATCAACATACTCGCCATAATATTGGTTTTGATATGGCAGATGCTCTAGCTACTAAGCTTGGCATTACCTACGAGTTGTCAAAATTAGCCATTTACGGAAATGGAACTTTTAAAGGTCATCAGATTCATATTATCAAACCTACTACTTATATGAATCTGAGTGGCAGGGCACTCAAGTATTACAAAACTCAATTAGCTATTCCAACTGAAAATTGTTTTGTGATGGTAGATGATTTAGCGTTGCCATTCGGGCAGTTGCGCATACGTACCAAGGGCAGCAGTGCCGGACATAATGGGTTAAAAAGTATCGAGGATGAATTGCAAACACAAGAATATCCTCGCTTGAAATTTGGTTTGGGCAATGATTTCCCTCGTGGAAGACAGGTGGAATTTGTATTGGGAAAATGGACTAAAGATGAGTTAGAAAAATTACCTGAACGCATTCAAACAGCAACAGAAATTATTACCTCTTTCTGCACGGCAGGTATTCAGCATACGATGAATCTTTATAATAATAAATAAAAGAAAGTTTGATGAGATTAATAATTCAGTTCATGCAGATACATGTTTTCAATTTCTGTCTGAAGGGTGGTTTCTTTGAGCAATTCGTTTCCGGTTTTTAAGATATATTTCGACATTTTCAGTGGAGAAGCTTTTCCTCCAAATATGAGAATAAACGAAAATTTCTTGTTTTCGTCCTTTTCTTTCATCATTAATATGGAAAAATAATTGCGCAATGGCGACAGGTGATATAAAATGGACTTAGCCTGCTCTACAATCATCTCGCTGCCTTGTTTATCACCTTTGTCTTTTACAGGCTTACCAAAATCATTACTGACGATGAAACTGTTTTCGGCTATCAGTTTGATAAAGATATCATGCTCATTTTGAAACAGACTTTTATTGGCAATTTCAATTTTAATTTTTGCCTGCACATAGCTGCTTTCAGAAGTGGTAACAGAATCTAAAATTAATTTTCCTTGTAAATTGGGATAGGTGATTTTCTTAAATAATGCCTCAATATAATGATGCGGAGCTGCACGTGTTTGCCCATCCAAACGCATCCAGTATACGTTATTATATTGATGCGGAGCGTATTCACTTTGAGGAATTTCAACAAGATATACAAACTTGCCGTTTTTATCTAAGCGCTGAAATTTGATGCCTTTTGGTGAGGGTGAAATTACATTGCTGATTTTGCTGATAAATGCATCTTTTTCTATAGAGATTTCAAGCGGACTCAAACTGCCTTCATAAATTTTTTCTTTTCTCCCGCTGATACTTTTTCCCATAGGAGCACCCCAAATAATCAGTCCACCGTCAGAATTGAGCATGCCACAAATAGCCCGTATAATGCCACTTTCTTTATGATTAAAATGCTTTTCATCATTAGAATAAAAGGATTTGAATTCTATTTTATCCGATTCTTCCTTTACATCTTTGAAAAAGTATTCAACGTCAGCATAACTGATTTCGTAAAGTTCTTTACCCAGAAATGATTTGGCATAGCCCATATACGAATGTAAGCATTCTTATAATTAATTAAAGGTTAATAACTGTCAATTTTTCTATTGTACACAACTAAAAATGAAAGAATAAAATCAAAACATGTATTTTTGTCCGCTTTTTTGAATTGGCATATAATTCGTAAAAAAAGGGTAAATCTTATTTTTTAATCAAAATCAGTATAATTATGGCAAAAGCTAAGTTAAACATTCAACCATTGGCAGACCGCGTTATCGTGAAAGCGGCAGAAGCAGAAACAAAAACAAAAT
>CAYVGM010000254.1:0-3900 GCA_964451125.1 uncultured Chitinophagales bacterium | reverse complement strand
AATATAGATTTTGTGAATAAAGCTTATTTACGATGACAACATTCCGCTTCTGTTCCTTCTGCAGATTTTTCTAATTTAGGAGATAAGTAGGGAACGCCTAAGTTTAGACCTCTTAAAATCAAAATAATGGCCATCGCTGAAATGAAAACAGGAATGAGTTTTTGAATGCGCAAACGCCAGTTAAACGATATAGATTTTCCTACAAAAACAATAAAACTCATCATGGGTAAGGTGCCTAAACCAAAAAATGCCATCACCAGTATACTGTCAGTAATATTGCCGGCTGCCAATGCTGCAGCCACAGCTACATATACCAAGCCGCAAGGCAAAAAGCCATTCAGTATGCCGATAATCAATAAGGAAATGGCATCGTCGTTTTTAATATATCGTGCAATATTTATCTTAAGAAAGGCATTGAATTTATCATACAGCGGAAATGGAACACTGATTTTTGGCAAAAAATAAATTTTAATTACAGCCAATAATATTAATATACCCAATACAATAGAAAAGTACTGCTGACCTTTGCCGATGAATAACTTTTTACCCACTAAGCCAAATAGCAATCCCAAAAAAGAATAGGTGAGTACCCTGCCTAAATTATACCACAAACTCAAAAAAAATCGTTTCCATTTATTGTCAGTATGAATGGGTAATGCCAATGCTAATGGCCCGCACATCCCTGCACAATGGAAACTACCCATTAATCCAATAAGAAAACCTGTAGTTATACTGCTAATCATGGAAGAACGGTATAACTGTCTTCGTAATAGTAGTCTGTGTTATTGGCTTTCCATCGCAGTTTTACCTTGTATAATCCAGAAGCCAAGCCGGCTTTTGGTATAAGTTGCTGAGCTGTTGACGTATTTATTTTAAATGCACGGTCTTTCTTCTGATCATCTAAACGAATAAAACGCAAATCACCTGAAGCCGCTACGCTTGAGAATTCGTGAGGAAATTCAACAACAATATTTGCTGAGCTGTCTCTCATTACGGGATGAGTGTTCAATGCTTTGGCATTCTTGGTAGCATCCAAAACAGATTGAAATTTCAATTCCTCTGCGTAATAATCTTTATCTTCAAGTTCTACTTTATATGTATTGGCTTTGTAAATCATAAAAACGATGCCCAGTACAAAAACAACGTAAAGAATTAAAATGCGATATCCCCAGCTCATAGCATAAATTTACATCATTGGCCCGATAAAGGATGCCTTAATTGTTCTTATTTTTTTATCTCCATGATATACACCAATCAATACTTTCGTTTTATATCCGGTGAGGTCTTTTCGGGCTAAATGTATAATCAAGGTAGCATTAGTAATATCCGCTTTTTTAAGCAAAATTGTATCACCACCCACAATTTCCAGCTTGCCGGTCATATTTTCCAATTTCAGTGTCACCGGATATTGTTTCTCCAGCTTGTTTAAAAATCGTAAATTGTACAGGTTGCTTAATTTACCATCTGCTTCAATATTATATAATTGTCCGGCAGCACGAGCTACATTTACATCCAAATCTTTTCTGGTAAATAATAATACAAACATAGCTATACTGAGTATTGCCAATACTACACTATAAGCTTTTGCTTTTGTTGTAAAATGCCATTTTTCGCCGGATGAAATTTCATTTTCAGATGCATAGCGGATTAATCCTTTAGGCAAATGTACTTTTTCCATCATTTCATCACAGGCATCTATACATGCCGTACAACCCACACATTCCATTTGCAATCCGTCTCTGATATCAATTCCGGTAGGGCATACATGTACACAATGTCCGCAGTCGATACAATCGCCAATAGTACGTTCCGCTTTTTTATTGATTTTACCTCTGGGTTCACCGCGTTTGTAATCATAAGCAATCTGCATAGTATCTTTATCGAACAAAGTACCTTGTAAGCGACCATAAGGACAAATGGTAGTACACACGATATCTCGGACAAATGCAAATACAAAATAAAAGAACAAACTAAATACTCCGATACCGATGAGTAAAGAAATATGATCAGCAGGGTGTTTCATATAATCCCACAATTTTTCAACTCCGAAAATATAGGATAGGAAAATGTTGGAGATCAATACTGTAACAATGAGGAATAAAACATGTTTGATTATCTTTTTCGCAATTTTAGACCCCGACCAAGGTGCATTATTTAAAAGTCGCTGCGAAGCAGGATTTCCTTCCACCATCCATTCGATTGGGCGGTAAATGAATTCCATGAAAATCGTTTGCGGACATACCCAACCACAAAACAAACGCCCATAAATTACTGTAAAGAGTGCAATAAACATGATAAATGCAACCATGCCAATGGCAAAAATATAGAAATCCTGAGGCCAGAATATTTTTGAAAACAAGATGAAGCGACCTTCCGGAAGATTAATCAAAATAAAAGGAACTCCGTCAATCTTAATAAATGGAAGTAGTATTAATACAGCAAAATAAATAAAGACAACTATTTTACGATAATTATAAAATTTACCTGAAGGTTTTGAAGCATATACCCATTTTCGTTCACCTTTCTCGCTTACCGTACTGATTCGGTCTCTGTACGATTCAGCATGTTGTAATTCATCTAAGTCCATCTTGCATTCATTTTAACGTTTAATTTAGCAATACTATTTCAATAAAAAAACCACATAACACACACTTACTATATGTACAACATAAAAATAAGGGGCTATGTGGTTTTAATTTTTTTTATGGCAACTAGTTAGCTGCAGTAACTGAATCTTTAGCAGGTTCAGCCGCTTTATCTGCACCGGCAGCAGCTGTAGGTGCACCAGCATCAGAGCATTCTGTACCTTGTTTTTCTTTAGCTCCCGGAGGATTAGTGCCTTGCAATGTTTTCACATAAGAGGCTACATCCTGGATTTGGGTAGGTGTAAGCATTTTACCCCATTCTGTCATACCTTTATCCACTACACCATGAAAGACTGTTTTATAGATATCACTAACACTACACCCGTGAATCCAGTAATTATCAGTTAAATTAGGACCAACAATACCTTGTCCTTTGTCGCCATGACATACCATACATTTTTCCGTGAAAATTGTTTTACCTTCAGCAATTCCTGCTGCATCAGCCATTTTTACATTATTTTCGTCAATTGCAGAACCCGAAGTTTTCATAAAGGCGTCAACTTTGGCTTGCGCATCTTTTACAGAAATCTCGTATTCTTCTGCAGACAATGGAGCTGAATGAACTACGTGATAACGATATAAATAAACTACGGCAAATAAAATTGAAGCTATAAAAGTAGCAGTAAACCATGGAGGCGTAATATTATCCAATTCACGGATACCATCATAGCTGTGTCCCATGTCTAACGTAGCTTCTTTGTCCATGGGTTTAAAGGCATTGATTTTATCCCACCAAGTTTGTTTTTCACCGCTTGCGCTTACTTCATTTATTCCGGTCAAATCGCTGAATAGTTTTAGGAAATACAGAATTACACCTATTTCAATGATAATAATAGCAATTAGAAGATAAAATAAGAAACCATCACCATTTGAAGCAGAAGCTGTCGCAGGAGCAGCTGCTTGCCCGAAAACAGTTGATGTGCTGAAAAGCGTAAGTAAAGCAAGCAATATCATTGATGCTGCTTTAGATTTTTTTAGTTTGTAATAATCCATTGCACTGCTTAAAGTGAATGATAAGAGTACGATGACAAATAATAATGCACCGGCTACCACACTCAGCATCGTGTTAGTAGAAACCGAAGAGGATGACAAAGGCGTTTTTTCAGCAGCTTGAGCAAGCAACATATTGCTACCCAGTATACTGAATATCACCGCCATGACTGCCGGCTTTGTTTTATTAAGAATGCTTTTTAATTTTATGCATTTCATGATGATATATTTAATAGAGTGATTAATCTTCTTTGTTAAACGGAAT
>CAYVGM010000253.1:0-3904 GCA_964451125.1 uncultured Chitinophagales bacterium | reverse complement strand
TAACAGGAAAACAAGAATTCCAGCAACAAATCCAATTAAAGCCAGCCAACTAATTCTTTTCATGTACCACATAAAATCAATCTTCTCAATACCCATTACTGCCACACCGGCAGCAGAGCCAATAATAATTGCACTTCCACCGGTTCCGGTTGTGAGTGCAAGAAATTCCCAAAAATGATGGTCAGTCGGATAGATTGATAAATCATACATTCCTTGTGACGCTGCAACTAAAGGTACATTATCAACAATGGCAGAAAGTAATCCCAGTGCTGTACCTATTAAATAATCATTTTTCAAAGAAGAGTTAAGTGTGCCAGCCATTTCTTTCAATAAGCCAAAAGATTGTAATGCCGATACTGCTAACAATATTCCTAAGAAGAATAAAATACTAGTCGTATCAATTTTTTGCAATGCTTTAGCTACGGCAAGTCTTTTTGCAACCTCTGTGTCTTTGCTTTTATGGATAACAGTTGTAATTACCCACATCAATCCCAAGGCAAGTAACATGCCCATAAAAGGAGGCAAGTGAGTAAGCGTTTTGAAAACAGGTACAAAAATTAAAAACCCCACACCAGAAAAAAGAATGATTTTGCCTTCTCTTTTTTCTTGCAAAGTGCAATCTGATTCAGGAATAGCACCGAATTTTTTTCCCTTAAAGCGATATGCAATAATCAAGGCAGGAATTATACAAACAGCAATACTTGGCAGTATAAGTTCTTTCATAATATTCAATGCCGTAATCTGTCCGCCAATCCAAAGCATAGTGGTAGTAACATCTCCTAAAGGAGACCATGCACCACCGGCATTTGCTGCAATCACAATCATTCCGGCAAACCAAAGCCTGTCTTCTTTTTGGCTTAATACTTTTGAGCAAAGGGATGTTATTACGATTGCAGTGGTTAGGTTATCAAGTAACGCAGAAAGGAAAAAAGTGAGCACCGTTATTATCAGCAATAGCTTTTGTTTACTCGTAGTTTTTATTCTCTGTGTAATAATATCAAACCCGTTATGGGTGTCAATTAATTCAACAATTGTCATAGCACCCAATAGGAAAAAAAGTATTGAAGAAATCTCACCTAAATGATGCAACAACTCTTCACTTACTGTATGTGATGTACTGCTTTGTAAAATGTAAATAGTCCAGCAAAGCACACCTGTAATAAGAGCCGATGCCGCTTTATTTAATTTCAGAGGGTGTTCAAAAGCAATGGCAATGTACCCCAGTATAAATACTGTTACGATAAATGCAGTTATCATATTATTGAATTATTGGAATGAGTAAATTAAAATCTGGTTCTTTAATTATGTAGTCAGCAACAATATCCAGCATATTATTTGAGGAGCAAAATGATACTCCAATACCGGATTTTTTTATCATACAAATATCATTTTCTCCATCACCTATAGCAAGTGTGTCTGAAACCGGGACATTAAAATGTTTGCAGATATGTGTTAAGGCATGAGTTTTACAGTATTTATGATTACAAACACTACTTTCATGTGAAAGAAAAAAGGAGGGAAGTCTTACTTCGCCAGTGCAAATACTTTTTGAAAATTCCAGTTCATTCGCCAGTGAAAAGTCAAACGAATAGCGATTTTTTAAATGATTGGTAATACAATCATAACTATCAGACATGATGCCAACAATAAAGCAACACTCATTTATTAAAGCAATAGTTGTGGTTACATTTATTGTAACGGGAATTTCGTCTGCCACTGTTAAGAGCTCACTTATGTTTTTCCCTTTGAGCAACTTTGCAATCTGCTTCGTTCTTATTAAAGGATTAGACTGAGTTGTAACTATTTCAATTAATTCCTTTTTGAAATTGAATTTTTCAGCCGCCGAATGTATAAAACTAGCTCTTAATAAAGTATTGTCCAAATCAAATATGGCAATTTTTTTGAGTGATTTAGAGCTTTCCTTGATAGCAAACTCCATTTGCTCCCTGATTAGTTGTATATGCTCTAGTGTTTCAAAATTATTATTCTCTTTGTTCTGTGACTTTTTTAAAATAACCGCCGCAACTTCCTTTGAAATTTTTCCGAGTTGTTCCATCGGTTGCATTTTATTTTCAATATGTCCAATACTTACTTCTTCAATTCTTGCACCCATTTGATGCATATCTATTAGAATACCTATATCAACCCCATAACCTTCTTCAAACAGTATTTTTTCAAATAATTCCTTTTTACCGGCAATCATTCCGCTTAGCGGCTGCCAGAAAGAAGGAAAGTCGGGGTAAAGAATAGAAAGCAATGGTTTTGCCACTAATTCTGTAACCCTGCCCGCTTGTCTTGAAAAACATGATTTGGAGAAATCTGCAGTATTATTAATGATTGGTTTTGCTAACAACTGAATAATATTTTCAGGGTAAGTAGTAATATCAGCATCCAAAAAAACCACAATTGGGTTTGCAGCATACAATACACCATCTTTCATAGATGCGCCCTTACCCAACTTGGTACTTGTGATAACAGACGCTCCTTCTTTTTTTGCCTCTTCTATTGTATTGTCCAATGATTTATCATCTACAACAATTACTTCCGTAACATCAGCTGAACTTTTGGCAAGTCTTACTACATGCCCAATTGTTTTTTCTTCATTTAATGCCGGAATAATTACTGTAATCATTTCTGAAAAATTAAATTAATATTTTGTTGAGCTAATCTGATTTTTAGCCAGCCCTCTATTTTTGATTGCTCTTGTACCGAAATCCTTACGGGCATTGAAAGTAAAACTAAGAGAGTTTCTTTTGAGCCTGTGCTGTCGCTAATAATATATGATGGCTGTACAACAGCATTCTTTAAAAGAGGGTATTGTGCTTTTAATTCGGCATAAATCTGTTTGCTTATTTTTTGCTGGTTGTCTATGCTGTCTAATTTAAAGCGAAGCCTTTCTTCTTCTTTTTCTTTGGCTTGTAAGGCTAATGTTAACTGGCTTACCTGTTCATTTTCAATTTTGTTGTTATTGTCGGACAGATAAGCAAAGCCCTGTTTTATTTCTAATGAAGCAGATTGCAAATTGTATTTCTTCAATTGGCTTTTTAGTGATTCAATTTCTTCAGGCATAATTTCTTTGCCACCAAACACAAGGGTAATCTTCTTATTTTTTGGGTCAATCTTTTTATTTAATAAATAGTCGTTGGTAAAATGAGCTTCATAAGCTATAAAATTGTTTGCATTTTTGGTAAACTTGTTTTGCTGCACCATATCATAACCAAAATAGATGCTTGGTACTAATGTAAGCACCACTACTATCCAAATAATTCGTTGCGCCATTTTTTCCGCCCTTTTATTTTGCAGATGCTTGTAAGGGAAGTGAAATACTCTTACAATTATAAATGTTGCTAAAGCAATAAAAACAGTATTTATAATAAATAAATAGAATGCACCGACAAAAAAATTGAATTGCAAAGTGGCCAGTCCATAACCAGCGGTACATAAAGGCGGCATCAGGGCAGTGGCAATAGCCACGCCAGGAATCACGTTTCCCTTTTGCTTGCTGGATGCTGCTATTATTCCTGCAAATCCTCCAAATAAAGCAATTTGTACATCGTAAATCGTAGGTGATGTTCTTGCAAGAATTTCGGAGTGTGCATCACTTAAAGGAGAAATTAAAAAGAAAAGAGTTGAAGTAGTTAAAGCCACACCGGTGGCAATTGAATAATTGTATATAGCTTTCTTTAATAACGACACATCGTTAATGCCAATGCCTAATCCAATGCCCATAATTGGTCCCATCAACGGCGATATCAACATAGCGCCGATGATAACCGCTGTTGAGTTTACATTTAATCCCAATGATGCTACGAAGATGGCGAATATGAGAACCCCCAAGTTAGTACCACTAAATATTACTCCGTTTTCAATGTTTTTAACAACGGTTTCCAGTTCTTCATTTTCA
>CAYVGM010000252.1:0-3906 GCA_964451125.1 uncultured Chitinophagales bacterium | reverse complement strand
TTTTTTAAACGAGGCAAATAATCCGTCAGGACTTTCCATAAATCCCAGGTATCCGAAACGATAGACAAAATACCGGATGGATAAACATCAGTTATCAGGCGTTTAAACGTATGGTATTCGCCTTCATTAGTACCCATACACATGACAGAGTGTTCTGTAGCGGCCACAGAGCCACCGATGAGTTCAGTATCGGCATTGGCGTTGTAATAGGTTTCCAGAAAATCAATGGCGGGAATGGTATCTGTTCCGGTAAATGAAAGTAAATGACCTGCACCGGAAATCAAGGCTGCCTCAATACCGGCCATACCCCGCATGGAAAAATCGTGTCCTTGCCAGTCTACAAATTCGGGATTCGTTGATGTTTCAACAGCATATTTATCCAATATTTTCCGGTACTGACGTGCTATAGTTGCAGAAGTACAGGGCATCCAGATAACGGCAGACAATAAGGTTTCAAAATAATTGGTGAGCCAAAAGAAATCCGGATGGGTATTATACATCGTAAACATGGGTATGCGCATAGGCACAGATGCGCCTTCGGGAAGGGCTTTAAACACCATGGGAATAAACCCTAAATCGTGTAATGCGGCAATGTGTTGTGTGCCAACCCTGTTTGGACCGAGGTAATTATTAATTCGTCGTGCGTATTGAGTAATTACTTTGTCTTTAGGCTGGTCGAAAAAATCTGTTTTAAAATCTTCGAGAATGTATTTTTTTATAAAATACTGCAAACCGAAAAAAACAACTTCATCTGCACTTTCAATACGGCTACGGCGCGGAGTCCAGTTGGAATAAACCAAGGTGGTGTTTTCGGGGTACTGTCGTCGATGGTCAACTTTATAACCATCTGTTAAAAGGAGTGGATTCATAAAAAAGTAATTATTAAAATTTATTAGAAATCATATACTGTAACATCTATGTCTTTTTCGCTAAAATTATTGATAATTAATGGTTCTATCTGTTCCCAATTACCGCTGGCCAAACCGCAACCAATTCTCGGCATATGAATGCTTGCTTTAATTTCATCGGCAAATACTGCTACTTTATTTAAGCAATTAGCTATAGCATCATATCTTATCGGTGGGTTTCCATTTTTATCTGCGTTTATCTTGTGCTGACCAATCATGTTGGCAACCCATATTTCATTTTCTACCTGAACAAACTGAACTTCGCCCAATTTAAAATCCCGATTGGAACTATGCCACTCTCTGTATTTTGCTTCCGGCTCTTTCCATCTCTTAGAAATTGCCATTACAAAGCCTTTTCCCCAGCCTCCGATATCATTGCAGACATGCACTATTATTTTATTTCCCTCTGCTTGCGGCAAGGTAGCGTCCCCTTTTGTGTATGTTATTGGTTTCATTTTGTGTTTTTTTAATGTTTGTTGAGAATGGTTTCCATGAATATCTCCAACAACAAGTTTTCATCTCATTCTATTAAAAATTCAGGATGTACAAAATCTGTAAGCCATACTCCATTTTGTGAAAGATAAAACTTGTGTCCTGCATTATACATAGCTGCTGCTTTGACTGTAAGAACGACTGGCTTGCCATGACGTGAACCTACTTTCTTTGCAGTATCAATATTGGCACTTAGGTGTACCTGTTGTCGCGATTGTTTTAGAATGCCATTCTGCAAGATTGAGCCTAAAAATCGTTCTGCCGTACCGTGGTATAATATCTCAGGGGGCATCTTTTCTTCTAAGTCTAATTCGACAGTAATTGAGTGACCTTGATTGGCTCGTATTTTTGATTTATCGTCATTAAAAGCAAACCGTTGTTTATCGTTTGTGGTTACGATTTCTTCAAGCAGTTGGATATTTAGTAAAACATTATGATTATTGCATTTTTCAATGAGTTCAGAAATATCTGCCCAGCCGTCTTCATCCAGATTCAAAGAAATAGTATCCGGCATATGCCGTAAAACAAGGCTAAGAAATTTGCTTATATTTTTATGTTGTTGATTGGTGTTCATTGCTTGGAGATTGGTTAAAATATGACCTAAACGTTTTTAAAACTTGTTGTGCTGGTGTTTTATCGTAGATAGCAAAAACTATTTTTTTGAATGCTCTCGAATATTTACCGCCATTAAGTAAAAATGACGAAAAATACGATGCTACATCTTTGGGGTTATTCTGAAAGACGCCACAACCCCAAGCTCCTAAAACAAGTGTTTCTATATCATTTAGTAAAAAAACGCTAAGCACATATTCTGTTCGTTTAATCATAACATCATGAACTTTTTCTAATTCAGATGGTCTATTATTTTTAATTGCTCCAACATTTACAGCCGGGCTGGTAAGAACAGATGCCGTGTAAGTTGTTTGAAGATAATTTCCATTATCGTCATTAAAGAAAATTACATCAGGGCTATAAATCATATAGTCTGAATAAAGCAAGGTTTTTCTTGACCGGTTAAAACCATACATTTCCATTTTACTATACAGGGAAGGATAAAGAGATGAAGACCTTGCCAGGCTTTCTTCCTGAGCCTGAGCTCCTCCCATAAAACCTCCTCCCGGGTTTCTGGCTGATGCAAAATTCAAGCAACCTAATTTTTTTTCATTTCTTAAGCTATACAAACATTCCAATGTGGTATTATTAATTATTTCAAAAGCTGTTTCATAATTTTTGTCAAATAATTTTTTATCTGTGTGTATTGTGTCAAAATCATCCGGCTTATACAAAATGGTATGCTTAATACATTCTTCTGTCTGATTTTTTATGCTTATATTTTCGTTATTGAAAGTGTAACAGCCACTCTCTAAACACGCCAGCGTATCTTCTGCAATTGCTTTTCTATTCATGTTAAAGTATATTTTATTCACATTATTAATGTTTGCTTTTTAATATTTGATGGATAAGTTCGGATGTGCTACCAGAAAATTTATTTCCAATATAATAGCTGACTATTTCTATTTTTCCAACTATAGATTCATTAAATAAGTCCAACTCTTCTGCCGGAATCCATAATTCATTATGATAAATTCCGCCTACATTTTTAACTTCATATTTATCACTGACTTTTTTATCAACGAGAAAACGTGTAACAAATCCCAGATAATTTCCGGCTTCATCTCGTGTGTTCCAATCACGTGCTATTTCTGTAGCGTATTGCTCATTTAAAACAGGATAAAATAAGGGTTGCCATGCTAATCGTGGGGGAAATTTCGTATATCCACTTTCTATTATTAGTAGCATCTCTTTTTCGCCAACCGGACGGAATAGTATTTGTGTTTGCATATTTTCTATTTTATTAGTTCTCTTACTTCCATTAAAGCAAATCCAAGTAAATTTAAACCCCTCCAAGCCTCAGGTTGTTCTATATTTTTATGATTCATGGGCAAGCCAATACCCCAAATTGTATCTACAGGACTTGCCTCAACTATAACGCGTTCATTGGTTTGTAATAAAAATTCTTTCAATTGTTGGTTCTGTTGAAATTTATGATAATTCCCGGTTCTTACTATATTATACTTGTGTATATTCCATACGTCCTCATTATAATTCCTAACAGCTCTGCCTAGATTCTTTGCTTCAGCAGGAGATATTGAGTTAAGTATTTTTTTTCTGATTTCGACATCTCCAAAATGTTCTGCTTTTTTTACCATCATCCAATGTTCGGCTGTTTTGTATTTTATATCATTTACTACAAAAGGACATTCCCACCATTGGCTAAAACAATTTTTTGTAATAACTCCATCTTGAGATTTTTGATGACCCCAAAAGAAGATAAATTTATGTCTAATGCCATTATTCGAGTCATCTAATAACGTTTGTATCGAGTATTTCATTACATTACTATTTTAATCTGTTTTACGCCTGTTTCTGCTATGTCTTTAATTGAGTTGGTTGTAAATATCGTGTTGTAGTATTGTAACAATGCTGTATATCCTTTGCTGAATAT
>CAYVGM010000251.1:0-3923 GCA_964451125.1 uncultured Chitinophagales bacterium | reverse complement strand
CCGACCAGTTAGATCCGGATGTGGGAGTAATTGGTCCGCCGAATACAAATATTGCATTGCGCAAAGTCAACTATTTTGATTTGGATGCAGGTTTGCTTTTGCGCTATCGTTTTGACATCAATGACCATCCGGTGCATAATTCATTTGGCTTTGCCGTACACCATCTTACTCGCCCTGATGAATCTTTTGAAAACATCAATACCAAAATACCTATGCGTTTTACCGTGCATTACGGTTCCATGTTTCCGGTTTCAAGAGGTTGGGATAAGCGCAAAGTAGATTTCTATCTGTCTCCGGTATTCAAATTTGATTTTATGGAAAAACTGCGAGTGTATAATATGGGCTTATACACGACCTACAAGCCGATTTATGTGGGCGCTATGTATCAAATGAATCAGTACAGAAAGAATAATACACACAGTATTATCATTATTGGAGGCATAGACTGGGATTTGGGTGAAGATGATTTTGTGACTTTAAATGTAGGTTACAGCTATCAGGCTGATATCACAGGCGTAACCACGAAAAGCCGCGGACAACATGAGGTTACTTTAAAATTGCGTTTTAACGATGTTATGTTGTACCTGCCTCAGAAGAAAAAAGGCAAAAAAATAGACTGTTACGATTTTCCAAGTAAAAAAGCGGTGAAATTGTTTTAAATTTATATAGATGAATCATCTTTACAAGATATTGTTGGTTGTTTGTTTGATTGTAATTTCAACTCAAACTTCAAAAGCCATCTGTGATTTTACTGTAAGTAAGAATACGGTTTGTGCCGGAGAAGAAGTAACTATTACTTTGGCCCAACCACTTTCTACTTATCATAATATTATTGTTTATAGTGGTACTTTTCCATTGGGCAATGTTGCAGGACCAAATGATTTTAATGTAGTATCGCCTTATACACTTTCTGACAATGTAGTAAAAATAAAATTTAGAGGAAGAACAACCCCAAAGACATACACCATATTCTTAGCAGAAGATAACAATATCCAGAATCCTCAAATTCCGTGCAACGGGCATAGTGCCCAGATTACAGTAAACCCATCTCCCGACCCTGAAATTACAGAGCTCGCCAATTTTTCCTATTGCAATGCATCAGCCGGACAGACGGTTACAATAACGAATGCCTCAACAACGCAGGCAAATAATACGAACTATCAGATAAACTGGGGAGATGGTTCTCCGGTAGTAAGTGACCCATCATTTACATCTAGTTTAACTCATAGTTACTCAGCCGTTGGAAATTATAAAATAACAGTAACGGTTACTGGTAATTTTCCGGCTCCCTGCAATGTGGCTACAAAAGAATATTTACTCAAAATTGGTTCCGTTTCTCCGGTATATGCTCCCATTAATGTCAACAATTTGTCCTGTGCACCATTGGATTATAAGGTCGGGTTTAATTTAGACACCATGAACCTGTATAACAATCCCAATACTTATTGGAAAATTTATATTAATGGTGAATTGGATACGACATTTTTACAATCCAACTTGCCTGCTTTTTATACCCATCGATTTGAAGAAGGCAGCTGTGGTTTTAAGTCTAAAGATTGCGGTTCTTCAGATGCAGATAAATTCTCGTTCAGAATAGTAGGTTCATTTGGAAATGGTTCATGTGCCGATTTCAGTAGTAATAACTGTTTTAGAGTAAAAAATAAAATCGATCCATATATTCAAGGAAGGGATACTGTTTGTGTGAATGAACAAGTAACATACGTAGATGGGAATAATTTTGAGGACAAGGTAATTATCAATAATACTTGTGATTTCCCCTATAGATATTGGTCTGTGATTCCGGGTACTAATGGCGTAGATTTTAATACAATTACCCCTCTCTTTATGCCCGATAGTACTAAAAAAGACCTTGTCATTACTTTTTTAAAAACAGGTAATTATCGTCTTAAATTATTAATGAATGGTGATTGCAATTCTAAAGATACATTTAAAGACATCGTTGTTGTTGAAAAAGTAAAAGCCTTAGCCAAATTTGTTTCACCGCCTTGTATTCCTGCAAGCGGTTTCGTAGATGTACCCATTTCTAACTTTTCTACCCGTCCACCTTCGGCACGGGGTTATACCTGGACAATTACGCCCAATACCGGAACCTCATTTGTAGCAGGAAATGCCAGCTCTGACAGTGTTACTGTTCGCTTTACTAAATCCGGATCTTATACCATAAAACTAACGGTTGATGGTGCATGCGACAATGCCGTTTGGGACAGTATTCTGGTGATAAAAGGTAAACCCGTAATTGATACTTCCCGTATTCCGGAAGCATGTTCTTTCCCTGCCACTCTTAATCCCAATACTTACTTTACATTTAATAACGGAGGAGACCCCAATGCTGCATTTGCCTGGACTTTTACCGGAGGAAATCCTGCATCTGCCTCCACAGCAAATCCAGGCACCATAAATTATGCATCATCCGGAACATTTCCGATTCTACTGCATATTTCAAATATTTGCGGAGATTCTTCATTGACAAATTCATTTACCGTAAATAATTATCCCAAACCTTTTGCCGGAAATGATACCGGTATTTGTATTGGTACTCCATCCTTCCAATTGCATGGAACTCCAGCAGGCGGTATATGGAGCGGTGGACATATAGACTCCACTGGGGTATTTGATCCGGCAGGATTGGGAAGGGGAAATTATCCTGTTATTTATACAACCAATCAGACGTCAAATTGTCCTACACGAGATACTTTATTGGTAAAAATTTCAAAATTAGACAGTATTTCTTTGGCTCCTCAAACAGTTTGCAAATCAACCAGAGCGGTTATTTTAGCCGGTAGTGCAACATACCCGAATGGCAATTGGAGTGGCCCGGGTGTTGTTAATTCAACTACAGGTTTATTTGATCCTGTTGGATTAATACCCGGATTTCATGACATCTATTATACTTATCAGGATTCATCAGGGGCATGTACAAAAACTGTCATTAAAAGAGTAAATGTACTGGATAGTGTCTGGATAGGTATAATGCAGGATTCGTGTGTAAATCAATCTTTTGATTTTGGTACGATTAGCGGAAATATTCAAACCGCAACATGGAATTTTGGAGACGGTACACCGAATGCTATCATTCCCAACCCGACTCATATTTATGCAAACGCCGGAAACTATACAGTTACTTTATACGCCGAAACGCAAGATGGCTGTAAGGATACGATATTAATTCCAATCAAGGTAGTTAAAAACCCGCCACTTTCTTTCCTTACATCAGATTATGATTCTTGTACCGGAAATGCAGTTACATTCAGCTTTCCTCCATCACATGTAAAGGCTTTACATTATGCATGGAGTTTTGGTGTAAGTACATTGGAAGAAAATTTGCCTAATACCCATATAATTAATTTCCCTCCTCCTCGTTCAGGCGATTCTACATACATTATTACGTTGAGAGCCGACTACGGCTGTGGTCCCGTTTATTTCTCAGATACGATAAAAGTAAAATCAAAACCAAAAGCAGATTTTCAAATACAACCCATTGGATGTTCTCCCTTTAAACCTACTGTTCTCAACCAGTCGTACGGCTCTCCTACCTCCTATATTTGGGATTTTGGAAATGGTATAACCTCTACACTGCAAAATCCTGTAGTGCCAACCTATATCAACACTACCACAAGAGACACGACTTACACTATAAAATTAAAAGTATCGAATACTTGCGGTACCGACAGTACTTCTGAAACATTTGTTCTAAAAGGTAATAACGTAAATGCAGATTTCTTTACGAATATCACTCAAGGTTGCCGACCATTGAATGTGAATTTTTACAGTATATCTACACCTGGGGTGCAATTAATTTGGGATTTTGGAGACGGACAACAAGGTTTTGCCGAAGAATTAATTCATACATATGATACATCAGGCGTATTCAGAGTAAAATTACTTGCAGTAGGCTCATGCGG
>CAYVGM010000250.1:0-3933 GCA_964451125.1 uncultured Chitinophagales bacterium | reverse complement strand
TCATAAATTTTATCGCCTATACTTTCTTGCTCATTCACAATAACCTGATGGAAGGTATAAGCAGCTACGTTGTATGTTTGAGCATGCATAGCCGAAAAAGATAATACAATACTAAAAATAAGGAGCAATTTGCGCATCGTAGATTTTTTTTACAAATATAGCAATAAAAGTGCCAGTTTGAATTGTGCCAAAATGAGCTTTTTTTATATCAGATAGCAACGGAAAATATATACAAAGTTAAAAAGATAACTTTCATCACTTTGTTCTCTTTGTAATACTTAATTTAACTTTACTGTGTAACTGTAACCGGTTTTAGGCGTTTCCGTATTTTTGTTTTTATCTTGTTTGGTTTGTGTGTAGGCATAATTTAATTTGATTTCTTGTTGTTTTTGCGGAAGTCTGAAACGAATCTTTATCTTCTGCTTACTCGAAATTTTTATTCCGTGATTGTTTTGCGGAGCAAATTTCAAGAGACGAACTAATCGAACGGCTTCTTCATCAAAACCCAAACCCACAGGTATGAGAGATTTTGCCCAGGCAACTTTTCCTGAAAAATCCAGCTCATATTCCACCCATACTTCCGCTTCCTGCTTTAGCTCCAATGCTTCTTTTGGGTAATGCATATTTTCAATAATAAAGGCATCCATTGCTTTTTTGCCTCCGGGATATTCGTGTTTTTTGATAAAATCCTGTGATTTTGCTTTCTTTTTCATAACTGAAACGGATTCAAATCTAATTCATTTTGCTTAAAAAACTGAATTGCCTATCTTTGCGCCGAAAATAATGTAATTATGGGACGCGCCTTTGAATATAGAAAAGCCTCAAAAATGGCAAGATGGGATAAAATGGCAAAAGACTTTACCCGTGTAGGTCGTGAAATTGCTATTGCTGTAAAAGCCAGTGGTCCACTTCCCGAAAATAATCCTATGCTGCGCCGGGCTATTCTGAATGCCAAAGCCGTACAGATGCCAAAAGACAGAGTGGAAGCTGCCATCAAACGTGCTTCTTCCAAAGATCAGAAAGATTATGAAGAGCCGGTATATGAGGCTATGGGACCACATACGGTTGCTATTGTTATTGAAACGGCAACAGATAACCCGACCAGAACGGTTGCTAATTTGCGTACTATCTTAAATAAAAACGGCGGTTCAATGGGTACAGTGGGCATGCATAATTTTGTATTTGAACGAAATGGTGTTTTTACCATCAACGCTGCGAATGTTAATCCCGATGATTTGGAACTGGAGCTGATTGATTTTGGTTTGGATGATTTGGAAAAATCAGATGACGGACAACATTATATCATTTATACTAAATTTCAGGATTTTGGATCTATGCAAAAAGCATTGGAAGACAAAAATATAGAAGTAATTAAATCAGAACTGCAACGCATACCCAATCATACCGTTGAACTCAATGAAGAGCAAATGGATGAGGTGCTGGAACTCATAGATAAATTAGAACAAGATGATGACGTGCAACACGTCTTTCATAATCTTGCTTAAAGTAAATTACCCTAAATCAAACTGGATTCCTTGCGCTAAAGGCAAGTCCGTGCCAAAGTTGATGGTATTGGTTTGTCTTCGCATATAGGCTTTCCATGAGTCAGAACCCGATTCTCTGCCACCACCGGTTTCTTTTTCACCACCAAATGCACCGCCAATCTCTGCACCTGAAGTGCCAATATTCACGTTGGCAATACCACAATCTGAACCTTGGGCAGACAGAAAATATTCCATTTCGCGCATATTCATGGTCATAATGGAAGAAGATAATCCTTGTGGAACGGCATTTTGCAAAGCCAATGCTTCTTCAATGGTATCATATTTCATCAAATATAAAATAGGGGCGAAAGTTTCATGCATCACAATGGGAAGTTGGCTGTCAACTTCTGCAATACAAGGTTTTACATAACAACCGGATGCATAGTTACCTCCGGATAAAACTTCTCCTTCTACAATAAATCTGCCACCTTGCTCTTTGCACTGTTGAATAGCATTTTCGTAAAGTTTGACAGCATGGGTATCAATCAGCGGACCCACGTGAATACCTGCCTCAAGCGGATTTCCAATTTTTAATTGACCGTAAGCCGCTACAAGTTTGTTTTTAAATTCATCGTAAATGGAAGAGTGGATAATCAGTCTGCGGGTAGTGGTACAACGTTGTCCGGTAGTGCCAGTAGCCCCAAACACACTGCCAATCAGTGCAACATTTAAATCGGCACTTGGCGTGATGATTATGGCATTATTTCCGCCTAATTCCAGTAAACTTCTGCCAAGTCTTTCCGCAACTACTTTCCCGACTTCTTTGCCCATACGAGTTGAACCCGTTGCCGAAATAAGCGGAATACGAATATCGTTGGTCATCCATTCTCCAACTTCCCTTTCCCCTGCTATCAATCCTGAAATTCCTTCAGGCAGATTGTTTTCTTTAATAATTTTTGACATGATAAATTGACAAGCCAATGCGGACAGTGGAGTTTTTTCAGATGGTTTCCAAATACATACGTCTCCGCAAACTATTGCTAACATGGCATTCCAGCCCCAGACGGCTACCGGAAAATTGAAAGCCGTGATGATGCCCACAATACCGTAAGGATGCCACTGCTCGTACATTCTGTGATTAGGTCGCTCTGAATGCATACTTAAGCCATAAAGCTGGCGAGAAAGCCCTACCGCAAAATCACAGATGTCAATTATTTCCTGTACTTCTCCTAATCCTTCCTGCAAGCTTTTTCCCATTTCCCACGAAACCAGTCGACCTAAATCATCTTTATGGGCTCTGAATTCGTTGCCTATTTGTCGCACAATTTCCCCGCGTTTAGGTGCAGGAATTTTTTTCCACACGGCAAAAGCTTCCTGAGCGGTTTGTACAACATGCTCATAATTTTTTGCATCACAAACTTGCACACTGGCAATTAATTTGCCATCAACAGGAGAGTAGCTGTCAATTTTAGCGTTGGTTTGAAACCAAGCACTTCCTGTAGACACCCCTTTATTTAATTCTTGAATTCCTAAATTTTTTAAAAAATCCATGCGTTTATTTTAGTTTGCAAAATTACAAAATAGTTGAATTTATTAAGAAATATGTTGGCTTACTGCACCAGACTTTTTACACTTCGCATTATCCGATTCCAACGGATGCTTTCGAACAATGGTGAAAAGTTGTTTTTTGAAAACCAGACAAACAAAGGTTTCCCAACGACATGATTTTCGGGTACATATCCCCAGAAACGTGAGTCGGCAGAATTATCCCGGTTATCACCCATCATCCAGTAATAATTTTGTTTAACCGTATATGTAGTTTCCGGTTTTCCGTTGATGATAAATTTTCCGTTTTCCATCTTTAGGGTATTGCCTTCGTGAGTGGTAATAATGTTGTAATAAAAATATATATTATCACTGCTCAGTGTGACTACTTCGTCTTTTTTAGGAATATGAATGGGTCCGTAATTGTCTAAATCCCATTTATAGCGAGCATAACCGCCACTACGCATGTCCATAGTATCATTTGGAAATAAAACAGAAAGTGTGGAGTCGTGATATTGATAAACATCATCTGCCGTATTGATGGGTTTTACTGAATCTACGTTGGGAAGTTTTTTAATGGCTGCAAGCTGCTCATCATTCAACAAGATAATAAAATGCGGATTGTTTACCATGTCTGTCATGAATTGCTGTTTTAATTCATCCAATGGTCTAACAGGCTGTCCTAACCCATCCATATACCTTCCCAGTAAGATATCTTTATACCAGTCGATTTTTAAATCTGCAAGCGACTCTATTGTGAAAGGTTTGTTTGTGTAAATATCATAGGCAAACTGCATTTTGGAAAAATGAGGAACATGCTTGCCGTTGACATATAATTCTCTGTCTTTGATCAAAATATCATCACCCGGAATACCCACACAACGTTTTACATAGTTTTCGCGCT
>CAYVGM010000249.1:0-3937 GCA_964451125.1 uncultured Chitinophagales bacterium | reverse complement strand
CTAATGAGTTGTCTAATGCCGGAGATGTAGGTTGCAATCTAAATTGTAAGGTATCCTCGAAAAGCGGATCGCCAAAAAGTGTATTCGCATCCAAAGCATCTATATCGCTGTCAATATTGCCTTGTACCCAATTATTGGAAACGCTTAGATGAGTAGTACCACCTGCTGCAATAGCATAACCAGCAGGATGCGCAACAGAAATATTATTGTAAATCCCAATACTATCTCCTACTTGCACACTGATGCCTAAATTATTTCCATTACCATCAAAAGATAAAGAATTATTAAAAGCAGTATTATTGATGATATCCATGCGGATACCTTCATTGATATGAATGCCGCTGAACCCATTATGGTCAGTGATGTTATTTTCAATTTTTATTTTTCCAAATTTCCATCCATTGGCAACTGTATTTTTTTGCATCGAAATACCCTTGCCTTCATCAATATGTGGAGTAATAAACATTTTCAACGGACTCCATGAATAGACTTCGTTGTAATTATGATGCACATGATTGCGCGATATAAAAATCTTGTAATCTGTATTTTGATCTATGCTGGATGACGAATGTACTACTAAGCCATGATTTCCGACCGAAGAACGTCGGGAGTTATCATAAATATCATTACCTGTGCAGTTAATATAATCGCACTGAAAAAAACGCAGTCCGGTGCCGGTATTATGGTGTATCTCATTTCCTATTATATCAATATGATGCGAATTTTGCACCAGCAATCCAATATTGTTTATAGTAGTCGGATTTAAAATATTACTCAGCGCCGGAAAGCTCATGGTTTCAATTACAGCAGGAGGTGTACCAAAAGCCACTCTGAACGTATCCTTATAACTTGTACAACTGCCATTTAAACACTGGCGGTAAACAAACTGATATTTCAACGCCGAATCTATAGGTATGTTATTCACTTCGCCTTCAATTTCAAATCCTTCCACCCGAATATAGGAACTGTTTCTGATTTGAAAAATATAATCACCGTCGCCTTTAATTTTTACGGTCTTCGGGGTATAAGGTTTTATTACTAAATAATTGCCGGAAGCAGAATTTTTGTTGTTGATTTTTACGGTTTGTTCCACTTTCCAAACATCCCAAACGCCATAAGTTGGATTCGTATAGGTACCGGGCATAACGAATATCGTGTCCCCATGGCTAGCAACAGAGGCAGCATACGTTATGGTTTTAAAAGGTGCAGATACACTCAATCCGTTATTTGAATTTGAACCGGCATCTGACACAAAATAATTGACACCTGCTAAAAGAGCAAAGGGACAAAAAGACAGTAAAAATATAAAAAATAAAACTCTATTTACCAATATTGCATTTTGGCACAAAGATAATGCAGATTATGTTTTCGGTATGTTAAATGGAGCTAAGCGCAGGCAAGCAGCAGCCCTATCGCATATTCTAAACCAGTTATTGTATCGAGTTAGAAGAATGTTTATTAACTTTTAAAATAAACTGATAAGCTGCGTAGATTGAATATCATTTTGCGCATTTTGTCGTTGCATAAACAAACCCAATCCTTATTTTTAGTTACTCTTTTAGGAGTAATGCACGCAACAATAATTAATGAAATCTATTACTGGCATAATCTTGCTTTTGGTTCTGTTTACATCCTGTAAAAAAGACAGCAGGAATGAAAATAAAATAAGCCTAATTGCTTTTGGATCTTGTTGTAGCCAGTGGGCACCAGATTTAACCATTTTTAGTGCCATACGCTCCAAACATCCAGATTTATATATTGCATTAGGCGATAATATGTATGCCGATGTAGCCGGTTTGGAAAATTTACCTTTTTATCCGGCATTTATCGAATTGGGTTATAATGTGTTAGGTTCAAAAGAACCATTCAAATCCTTTAAATCAAATGTACCTATAATTCCTACTTGGGATGACCATGATTACGGTCTGAATAATGCAGGTAAAAACTTTCCGCACAAATCAAAATCCAAAGACTTGTTTATGAAGTTCTGGAATATTCCGACAGACAGCCCCATCCGAAGGCATGGGGGTGTATATAATGCCTATTATTACGGTGAAGGAGAATACAAAGTACAAATCATTATGCTCGACACCAGATGGTTTTTAGATGTATTATCTCCGGAACCAATTGCGGCAACTAATGATACTTCCAAGCATATCTTAGGAGAAGAAGAATGGCATTGGTTGGAAACAGAATTGAAAAAACCGGCAAGAATACGAATTATAGGCTCCAGTACACAATTTTGTACGGAACACAATGGATATGAAGCCTGGGCAAACTATCCGAAACAAATGGAGCGATTTTTTAACTTGATAAAATCCACTCGTGCGGAAGGGTTGTTTTTCATTAGTGGCGATGTGCATTATGCCGAACTTAGCAAACGAACGCCTGACGAAATTTATCCAATCTATGATATTACCTCCAGTGGGCTTACGCAATTGGAAGATTCGGCAACATCCAATATCTATAGGATTGGCGAAGCCTACACGAATTATAATTTCGGGATGATACGCATAAACTGGAATGAAAACCCGGTTACCGTTTCGCAGGAAATTTACAACAAAACAGGCACCAAGGTATTACAACATGTAGTATCATTAAATGAGCTAAAATTTAATTAGAATATGAGAAGTAAAACTATCTTATTTCTGTGTATCATGTTGTCTTTCGCAAGTATATCGTGCAAGAAAGAAAATAATATACAGGAACCGGTAAAAGAAAATCCACGCTTTGTTTATGACCAGTATGGCAGAGTATTAATACTGCATGGTTTGAATATGGCAGGAAGTTCAAAAAGAGATATTCTGACCGATTCATTAACCTACTTGCATCATTATCCTTGGACATCTGAAACCTTTGTAGATCGAGAAGCAAAAGACTATGGCTTTAATGCCGTACGGTATTTGGTATTTTGGGAAGGGATTGAACCTTTTAAAGATGATTTCAGACAAGAATATCTTGACAGCACAGCAAAATTTATTGATTGGTACACCAGCAGAGGAATGTATGTTATTTTTGATATGCATCAGGATATTTATGGCCCATTAGTATATGGTAATGGTGCTCCAAAATGGGCAACAATAACTAATGGTCAAAACCCGAGCACCAATGTTCCCGGACAATTATGGTGGTTACAAAATCTACATCCAGGTGTAATTAATGCCTACCAAAATTTCTTTCAATATACTAATCATAAATATCTGCAAGATCACTACATTTTAAGCTTTAAAAAACTAGTGGAACATTTTAAAGACAACCCGTATGTTATAGGATATGATTTGATGAACGAACCACATGGTGGTGATTTGGTAAAAACACTATTTGGCGATTTTGAAAAAAATCAGTTAGCTCCATTTTACAACAGACTAATAAAAGGAATTAGAGAAGTAGATAATGAAAAATGGATATTTTTTGAACCTCGTTCTTTTGGAGTCAATTTTGGATTGGAATCTTTTTTGCCTAAAATAAATGACCAACGTGCGGGTATGCCGCGTATGCAATATGCACCTCACTGCTATCCAATTTTTATGGAATTAAACAAATACGACGGCAGCAGCAAGAAACAAATCTTAGATTGGGAAACACGAAGAATAACTGAATTAAAAAAACAAGGTACCGGTATACTTATAGGAGAGTTTGGCTTCGATCCGAATTGGCCCGGCAGAGATAATTATTTTAAAGACTTTTTTGAAATGAGTGACAGAAATATGAGCAACTGGACCTACTGGAGTAGTGATCCCGGAGGTTGGGGTCCGTGGAACCCTGATTTAACAGAAAGCCCGATTATGAACAATTTAATCAGAGTATATCCAAGAGCCATCGCCGGTGAGCCTGTTTCGTTTAACTATAATAAAGCATCAAATATTTTCAATTTTGTGTATAAAAATAATCCTGCGATAAATCAACCAACGGAAATTTTTATACCACCTCGTTTTTT
>CAYVGM010000248.1:3074-3942 GCA_964451125.1 uncultured Chitinophagales bacterium | reverse complement strand
CTTTAAACAGTGAAGAAATGGGCATGTATTGGAAAGAGAATTACGGCTACTACTGGTACGATGCTCCAATAGAAATGCAAGCTTTAATGATAGAAGCTTTTGATGAAGTGTTGAATGATACAAAATCGGTAGATGATTTAAAAACATGGCTCATTAAGAGTAAGCAAACACAACACTGGGGAACGACGCGCTCAACCACTGAAGCTGTTTACGCTATGTTGCTAAAAGGAAGCGATTGGTTGAGTACAGAGCCGAACGTTGAAATCCATGTCGGGGATATTAAACTTGACCCTAAAACCGATGCCTCATTAAATGCCGAAGCCGGAACCGGTTACTTTAAAAAAGTTTGGAAAGATGGCGACATTAAACCACAAAGCATGGGCAAAATTAAAGTGGTAAAGAAAGATGCCGGTGTAAGTTATGGAGCAGTTTATTGGCAATATTTTGAGCAATTGGATAAAATCACTCCGCATGAAACACCATTAAAAATCAAGAAGCAATTATTCTTACAAAAGAACACAGCTTCCGGTCCCGTTATTGAACCAATTACTTCGGCTACGAAATTAAAATTAGGCGATAAGATTAAGGTGAGAATTGAGTTAAGAGTAGATCGCGATATGAGCTATGTTCATATGAAAGACATGCGTGCCGCAGGCTTTGAACCTACTAATGTGTTTAGTGGTTACAAATGGCAGGATGGTTTAGGTTATTACGAAAGCACCAGAGATGCCGCTACTAATTTCTTCTTCTCATGGTTAAACAAAGGAACCTATGTGTTTGAATATCCATTAGTAGTAAATCATTACGGTGATTTTAGCAATGGCGTTACAACTATTCAGTGTATGTATGCTCCCGAATTCACCAGTCA
>CAYVGM010000248.1:0-3064 GCA_964451125.1 uncultured Chitinophagales bacterium | reverse complement strand
AGTGTCGAAATAATTATGAAGAAAGCCCTGTTTATTTAAAGGGCTTTTTCATACAATAATTAGAGGGCTTTAACGTATATTTGTTACTCTTGTAATGAATATGCTTAAAGCCTTTTTTACGCGTCTTTGTCTTTCGGCACTTGTAACTGTTGTTTTAAGCGCCTGTAATAATACAGGCTTTGTAGTAAGTGATTTTGCGGTATTAGAAAATTACAGCAATAAACTTAACGATACGCTTTACCAAATCAATGCTGATTTATCGGATGCTGTTCTTAATGGTATTGAAATCCCTTCAAAATCTCAAACTCCGAATGGATATTTTAACTTCTCTTTTAAAGTAAAAAACAACTCGTCTGATGTAAAAAAATATTACTACAAAATATTTTATCAGAACAGCAGTTACAAATTCAATGATACTACAGATTTTGCCTCCGAGAATTTTTACGGAAGTTGGACCAATAGTGTTTACACCTTTAAAGCAACAAAAATTCTTTTTCCCGGAGAAGAAGTATTGGTTAAGGACAGCTTTAAAATTGAAGGAAATCCAAGAAATGAGAAATTATATTTTGGTGCCGACCCGCAAAAATATTTGGCCTTGGATGATTCTATAAAGTCCAAAATGGAATTTATCAAAAAAGTGCCTGCCTGGATGAAAAACATTACAGCAAAAGCCAAGGAAGAAGAGACGACCGTAGAAGAACAAATCTATTTAAATGCATTATGGGGTGTTGGTGATGAAAAACAAAGGTCAAAAGCAGTCAACAACCGTTTTAAGCGCAATCCGCGTGTTGGTGTTTATGACTTTATGCTTGTTGTTACTTCGCCTGAAGATATTGGCAAAATTCCAATGGAGGTTCGTGACATTCAAATAAAAAATAAAGACGGAAATTATATAAATCCTTTCGGATATTTCTTATACAACGGTAAATCAGAATTAAACAACACAAACATTCTGCTTTCTGAAAAGAAATTAAAAGTGAAAGCGACCATGGATTTAGGTTCGGGCATTTATGTAGATAAACTATCTATCAACAAATCACAATTTACTAAAGAAGCCTACAGCAACACTTGTAATGAAAGCGCCGAGTTATACAATAAAGCACAGTTCAAACAGTATTATCACAACATTGACAAAAATTTTACGGTTTATAATGTGCCAGAAATACGGGACGTTACCGGAGAGAATTTCACTAAGGCTGAATACGAGGAATTCACAAAGAAATATCAATCGAAAGAATCCCGTGCGAAAATGTATGTAAGTACAAGTGACTGCCCTTGTAAAACCGTTAAGAGCAATCCTGCAGAGAAAAAATTAACCATGACAGTACCTGCGGTTGAGCCTGGTAAATGGAGAAAAGAACACGTTGGCCTGTCTTCTCGAATTGGATTTACGTATGGTAAATTCAGAGCTAAAATAAAATTTCCGGAAATGCTAAGTAAAGACAATGTGTGGAATGGAATAACAAACGCATTTTGGTTATTGTTCCAGGAAGACGCCGAATGGAATAAACGCCGAGATTGTAATGCCGATATCGCTTACATTCCCAAATCTGAACCCGACAACAATGAGGCACTTAAACATTCGAAAAAATCTATAAGTTACTCAGAGATTGATTTTGAAATAGTGAAAGAATCGCAGTACTGGCCGCAAACATCATATGCCAATTCTAATTCTAAATACAAAACCGATAATGCATACAACAATAATGAAATAATGGTAACCTGTACAAATTGGGACATGGCTTGCCATGAACCTAAAGAGTTTAATATCGGCGCAAAAGATTATACTGTAGATGGGAAAACATATACATTACATCGCTGGAATCATTATTACAAAGCTTTGTCGGTAAAAACTGCTGCCATTCATGACGAAATTTTTAAAGCTCCCTATTATTATTTTGAAATAGACTGGCAGCCTGAAAAAATCATTTGGAAAATCGGACCGGAAAAAGATAAGTTGAGGGTGATATGTGTAATGGATAAATACGTGAGTGCTATTCCAAATAATCAAATGATGATTATGTTTACACAAGAATGGCATAATGAAGAGTGGTGGCCAACCGCCCCATACAAACAAAATTTTATACCTTTCCCTAAGAAAGATATAATAGGAGAAATTTTAGAATTAGAAATTGAATAAATATGGTATTTAGCAGCGTTATATTTTTAGTTTACTTCCTACCGATTTTTTTAACCATTTATTTTTTGGTTCCCAAATCGTTCAAAAATCCGGTATTACTATTGTCGAGTATTTTCTTTTATGCCTGGGGAGCTCCGTTATTTATCTTCGCCATATTATTAACCACAACAGTTGATTTTTATTTTGTAAAACTGCTTAATAATGCAGCTGATGATAAAAAACGAAAATTATGGCTTATTCTTTCTTTAAGCTTAAACGTTGGTATGTTATTCTACTTTAAGTATTGTAACTTTTTTATAGAAAATGTAAATGCGATTTTAAATGCCGCAGGGATACAAGAAGTCAGTTGGACCAAAGTTGTTTTACCGATTGGGATTTCCTTTTATACATTTGAAAGTATTACTTATGTTGTGGATGTTTATCGTCGTTTACACAAACCATTAGATAATTTTTGGCAATACCAGCTTTATATTATTTGCTTTCCAAAACTTATTGCCGGTCCAATCATTCGATATCACGAAATCTCAGATCAAATTGCCGACAGAAGCGCCAATGACACCATTGACAATAAGCTAACAGGGTTTTACAGATTTTGTCTCGGGCTTGGTAAAAAAGTATTAATTGCCAACGTTATGGCAGCTAAAGCGGATGAAATTTTCAATATGCCAACAAACGAACTAACCACTTCATTAGCGTGGCTCGGCATGCTGGCTTATACCTTCCAGATTTATTTTGATTTCAGCGGTTATAGCGATATGGCACTTGGGATTGGTAAAATGATTGGATTTAAATTTCCCGAGAACTTTGACAATCCATACACTTCAAAAAGCATTACTGAATTTTGGCGGAGATGGCACATGACATTAGGAAGCTGGATGAAAAACTATTTATACATCCCTCTTGGAGGAAATAAAGTGGAAAGCA
>CAYVGM010000247.1:0-3987 GCA_964451125.1 uncultured Chitinophagales bacterium | reverse complement strand
TTATCATAAATATTATATACCCCTTTGAAATGTGTACCGCTGTTGATAGGCCAGGAAAGCGGACGAACTTTGATAAACAATTTTTGTTCTAATTCGTCTAACAAGTCAAATGCATCTTTTCCGTCTCTGTCCATTTTATTGATAAAAACGATAACGGGCGTATTGCGCATACGGCATACTTCCATCAGTTTTTCTGTTTGCATTTCCACGCCTTTCACGCAGTCCACCACGAGGATAACGCTATCCACTGCCGTGAGCGTGCGATAAGTATCTTCCGCAAAATCTTTATGACCGGGCGTATCTAACAAGTTGATAAGCGTGTTTTCGTATTCAAATGTCATCACGGAGGTAGCTACCGAGATACCGCGTTGTTTCTCGATTTCCATAAAATCGGAGGTAGCGGTTTTTTTTATCTTGTTGGATTTTACAGCACCTGCAGTCTGGATAGCACCGCCGTAGAGTAGAAATTTTTCGGTGAGCGTTGTCTTACCGGCATCGGGATGTGAGATAATGGCAAATGTTTTTCTGCGCCGTATTTCATTTTCAAAATTTGACATAGGGCGCAAAGGTAATGAAATAAGGTATAATTTTGAAAATGAGGGGATTTGATAATTTGAATTGACAAATTATTGTTTTACACTATTAATCTAAATATCTATTGAAATAGTTATCAATTTCAGGTCTTAGTTCTAAACCGATTCGTTCAAAAATGTCAAGCAAGTTAGTATATGCACCTTGTCCGCCAAGAAAGTCCCAAAACTCTGCTGCAACTTTTAACTCATTGTCTAAGTCGAGCATGCCACGCATTGTCCAACGATTGTATGGTTGTGGTTCGTAAGGATTGTAAGGAATTGCAATAATAGTCTGAACATTTGCTGTCGGATTGGCTGCTAAAGTTGTGGCTACCCATTCTAAAAGTGTTCTTTTAAATTCTTTAAAGCCACCTGCATTTGGTTTAGCTGTTTTTATGTCGAATAAATAAATTGTTCCGTCATGCCCAACAAGTTTAACATCAACTTTTGTAGGCTTCACCGTTTTCATTTCACCGGATTGACATACTGCTCTGATAGCATTTATTTCTTCAATCTTATTTGGTGAAGAAGTTGCAACAGCAAGTCCATCCATGATATTCTGAATTACTCTATGAGCTTCTGAAGAAATTTGATTACCTGCTGTTTGCTGAGATTCGGCACTTGCAAAAGTTGATAATGCCAATGCTTTTGCAACTGGTTCAAAAATGCTTGTTCCAAAATTTGTGTTTAATGAATGGATAAATGAAAATAAAGCCATTCTGTCCTGACCAAGCAACCTTGTATGAAAAGGCATTACTGCTGGTTCGGGATTATAATTTTGAAATTTATGTCTTAAACTATTTCGTAAAACTGTTTCAACTTGCTGTATTTGTTGCTGTGTCAGTGCCATTTACTTGAAATATTCTTCTTTAAATAATTTAATCAAATTAGTTGTTCCTTCCTCGGAATAATAGCTTTTAGGTTTCACCCTTGGTTTTTCTCCTGAGTTATTTACAAACGTTTCAAATTTCTCGGTTACAATTTTACAAATTGAATCTACTGTTTGATTAAAACTTGTTTTATTCGTAATTAATTCCTTAGCTGAATTAATAAAATTGTCTTTTAGTTTTTCTTCAGGATTTAAAGCTTCAAAGTCCTTGTCTATTGCTATACAAAGAAGAAGTAATATGTGATGCCTCAAGCTAATTAAGCTAGAATATTGAGAACGTAAGTATCTTTCTATATAATTAAACAACATAACAGAAATGTAATAGGAATTTGTATCATATTTCGACTTGCCATTGTTTTTAGTAGCTAAGAAGTCTCTGTTTTTTAATTTTTCTTTTTCAAAAGAACCATAACCTACTGTTAACTTATGTGGAACTTTTGCAAAAGAAGAATAGAACGCACGAAATACATCCTCGGTAGTTATTTTGTTTGATTTACCAATTTCAGGGAATTGATTTGTGAGCCTTTCATAGTATAGCTTATCGCCTTCTCTCAATTCGTTGTCATTAATTAACGATTGTAAAATTTTGGCTTCTTCAGATATTGCGATTAACTGAATTGAATCTACTTTGTTTTGAGTATTTGCAGCTTCCGTTATTTTAGCTCTGAGTTTTGGGTCGCTAGTAATTACAATTTTTACAGGAATTTGAATATTCTTCAACTGTTCATAGAATATGTTTGTTTCATGACTTATTTTTGCTTCAACACTTTCTTTATCTTCTGTTTCTGTATTTTCAGATGAAATTTTGTCTTTTATTGCTTTTGCTTTATCGTTCATCCAT
The DNA here is from genome assembly GCA_964451125.1 of uncultured Chitinophagales bacterium. GTDB lineage: Bacteria > Bacteroidota > Bacteroidia > Chitinophagales > JADIYW01 > JADJSS01. The sequence goes on along the minus strand of CAYVGM010000247.1, from coordinate 1,685 downwards.
AACCAAATTAAGTTGCAAGTTTGACATCCATTTATCACAGAAAATGCTTTTATTTCAAACTCTTCTGTTGCTTGATTAAAGTGTTTGCTATGGGCTGTAATAGTAATTCCATTGTGTAGTGTGTGAAATATTTCAGCATTACTATCAAGACTTTTATAAATTTTACTATTTACACTTCCTTCATCTCCCAATCCCTCAAAATATCTGATATTGTCAAAAAATATATCATCTAATTCATTGTCATCATTTTCGATTATTTCCTTTATTTCAAATAAACTTAAATGTCCAATGTAGCAATTTGCTGCATCATTCTTAATTTCAATAAATTTGGAATTTAATTGTTTAATTGAATAGTCGCGTTGGTTTGGTGAAAGTATTACCTCTAATTTATCTTGGTAATCCTGACCTGATTTTAATTGTATATCAACACTTTCAAACTTATTAGATTTTAATTCCTTCTTGTTCTTATTTATTGCTGCTTTCCATTCATCTTTTACTTTTAATTGATTAATACTTCGTGCATCTTTCGGAACTGCACAAAACTTCAAAATAAGATTGATTTTATTTTCTTTTTTACAGCATTCTTCAAAGACGTATCTGAGAGTTTTAACTTTTAAATTATTTCGTAAGTCATTTTCATCTTCACTGAAAACATCATATACAGCATCACAAAATCCCTTTAATTTGTCTAATTCAGTCTTATTAGATTTTGATTGAAAAAAATAAAAATCAAGTTCAAGAGTCGAAGATTTTTTTACAACACTATTTAAGTCGTTTTTCCAATTAACAAAAACTTCATCAGTTTCGTCCCAATCAGGAGCATTAAAAAGTTGTTTGTTTAATACAAAGAAACAACCATCTATACCTCGCATATCCTTTGTAGATATTTGTTTTATTTCTTCGCTATCTATATTTTTTTGGAAATTGTAATATTCAATTGAGTTTACAAAATATTCATACTTCAAGCCCATTTGTTGCTCAGGCTTATCCTTATTACTTCCTAAAACACTGTAATCAATATCTGGGAAATAATCATCAATAAATTTATCTATTTTTTGGTCTAAGGTTGCCATTATTTACATTTCAAGTGAAAAATTATCTCAGCATAAGCACCTTTATCTTTTTCAGTTCGGTTTAATACTGGTCGTTTATATTGATTAACAATTTGCATCCCGGCATTTTCTGCAATTGTCGGATACATATTGTATTTGTCGTTTGCTACAAGGAAAATATCATAATCGTCAACGAGATATTTTTTCGCGTTATTCAGAACATCACTGAGCCCTTGAATGTAGCTTTGTTTCGCTTCTCTGCCTTGTCCTTTGAAAAGCGGTCCGATTTCTAATTCGTCTTTTCGTTCAAAGCCAAACAAATCATAAGCGTATGCGTGTTGCTCGTGATAGTCAATTAAACCAACATAAGGTGGTGATGAAAATATACCCTTGATTTTTTGCTTCTCCATAAGTTTTGCAAACTCAGGATTGATTTTATTAAGCCCTTCTACAAGGTCAATGTTTCTGCTGTCACCTGTCAAGCAAGTGTGAAAAGTGTTTTTTCTTAGCTTGTCATACAGAGCTAATCTTTTTACAGTGTCCTTAGAATATGTTTCCCACCATTTTAGAATAGAAAATAATGGCTTACACATTTTACCATGTTTACCGCAGTAATATGTAGCTGTGATTGGT
>CAYVGM010000246.1:0-4002 GCA_964451125.1 uncultured Chitinophagales bacterium | reverse complement strand
CTGATTTTCTTGCTACATACCGACTATATCATAACAGTGTTTCTAAAAGAAATGCATTTGATGCAATTAATAATAGGAATAAAGTAATTTTAGATCAATTAGAATATTATTTCACAAATGAATGTTCAAAAGATGAAGCTGACTTGCATCTTAGTTTAGTCGATTTTTCATTAAAGAATAGTTCAACGGATTTGCCTGCCCTGCAAAACTGGATTGAAAAATTATTACTGCTCAATCAAACTTATAAGCATTTTGATGATGCGATATTAAAACAAGTTATATTCGAACGAGTGTTAAAAAAGTGCTTGCGTTTAGCTGATTACAACTTTAGTGTAATAAGTCAATTAAATGAAATAAAAAAAATACTACGTCCAAAACTGAGATGGGAGCTGCGAAAGAAAGAGTTGTTAATATATTTTCTTTCATTAAGCAAAATTAACTTAAATATTAAATAACTCTACTTTGAATTACAGGATTTATCCATTTCCCCACAAATTCGTATTTTTACCTCTTTAAAATTTAATTAAGTAATTCTTATGAAAGTCTTTTTTTTTACTTATGCCGATAAACGACCGGATTTTATACCCTACCAGCTTAAAAGTATGCAGCATTTTGTAAAAGATGACTTTGAATTAATCGTATTTGATAATGCCTCTAATAAACAAAATTCGGAACTGATTCATCAAATTTGTAAAGAGCATAATATCACTTGTATTAAGGTAGAATGGCCTTTGTTTAAAGGAAAAATAAGGAAATTAAACAGGTATGCAGCCTTAGCATGCGCCTATCCCATACAATGGTCGTTTCAAAAATATCTAAGAAACTATCAAAATACGCTGTGTTCAATTATAGACTCAGATATGTTTTTTATAAATCAGTTTTCTGTTCAACAATATATGGATGGCTATAATATTGCCGCAGTGAAACAAAAGAGAGGAAATGTAAATTACTTGTGGAATGGTATCATGTTTTTTGATATTTCAAAATTGCCATCTATTGATACTATGGATTTTATGTATGGTAGAATAAATGGTTTTGCAACGGATGTAGGTGGAAGGCTATACTACTGGATTAACGAAAATGCCGACAAAATCAAATTAAGAAATATCAAACATACGAGCCATATCTACCATGCAAACGGAAATATGAATTGCATTCCGCCTCAATATGTACTTACCTATAACCAAGATTATAAAATTGAAATCTACGAAAAAGCTATTCTGCATTATGGTAGCGGCTCGAACTGGAAAAAAGATCCAGAAGCATATCATCTGAATAAGTCTGCTTTTGTCTTTAACTGGATTGATGAAGCTATTGCTGAAAAAGTAAAGCTGCCTGATTATGATTTCACAATCAATGATGATATATGGAAATCTACTTAATCGGATAAAATGATATTATGAACTTTTATCAGAAGCTTAAAAATTTGGATTTTTTCGAATCACTTAAACATGGTTCTGTTTATTTTATCTCATTCATTGTCGTTCAGCTTATTTCATTTGTTTCGTTACCAATAATAACTAAATATCTAAGTCCTGCCGACTATGGTATTACAGAAGTTTTTTTACAATCATCCAGAATATTTGGTATCATTTTCTCCTTGAATATTTATGCAGGACTGATGCGCTATCTCTTTGAGCCTAACATAGATAAAGATGAATTAACCCAGTTCGCTTTTACTCTAATTTGCTTATCCTTTTCTGCATTTGCCCTGATAATTCTTATTTTTCGCACTTATTTTGCAACTTTGCTTAATATACCTGTTTTTTTAATATACCCATTGTTAGTATATGTAATATTTAATAATATAATAGGTGCATTATTCATAGCCATAACCAATGCATCAAACAAAAGCATATTATATGCCGTATGGAACGTAACCATTAATTTGGTAAAGGTTATACTAATAATCTTGTTTTTAGTATTTTGGAAAGCTGATTTCCAAGGCAGAATATATGCAGAAGTAATTTCGACAACGATAATTATTTTTATATCAATCGTATTATTCTTCCCCTATGTATTCCATTTTAAACTGAAAGTAAATTATAGTAAGGAACTGCTGGTTTATTCAGCAGGGCTTATCCCCATAGCAGTCAGTGGATTTTTGCTTACCTATCTTGATACGCTCATCATTAATAAAATTAAAGGTAGCAATGATGCCGGACTTTATAGTTATGCATATAAAATTTCAATCATCTATACAGGCATGTCAAACGCTTTTTATATGTCGGTTCGTCCGAAATTTTATCATTTAGTAAATTCTAATAATCATAAAGCACTTTATAAAGAACAACTCAGCTATCTTAAGTTGATTACTTTTTTTATAACCGGATTTTTATTTTTTGCGAAAGATTTAGGCAGATTGCTGGCTACCAACAATTTGTTTCAAGCTGGATTATTTATACTTCCCATTATACTCATTGGCAATTATCTGAATGACCTGACTGAACTGTATAATTTTTATATCAACTATGAGAAAAAAAACAAGCTGTTTGTCTTTACCTTTATATTTACAACCATCATAAATTTTGCACTTAATGTCATTTTTGTTCCGTTATACGGGTATCTTGCTTCTGCTTATATTACTTTGATATCTTATGTCATTTTATTTGCAGGTACTTATTTTATTGTAAAAAAATATATCAACATAGAGTCATTGCCTCTGAAAATTCCTTTGTTATATTTTGTTATCACTGTAATAGTAGCGTTGTCCTTATTTGGTATGAATCAACTAAACTTGTCTTACCCCCAAAGTTTTATCTTGCGCTCACTGATGTTTATTTTGCTTTCCTTGTACTTCTGGAGAAATATATTGACAAATTTTTTATTAAGTAAAAACAAATGAAAATCGGTATACTCTATATCTGCACCGGAAAATATAATGTGTTTTTTGATGGTTTTTATGCATCTGCCGAAAAATATTTATTGCCCGATACAGAAAAACATTATTTCGTGTTTACCGAAAGCGATGCTATACAAAATACTGATCGTATTCACAAAATTTATCAGGAAAGAATGGGCTGGCCGAATGATACACTGATGCGATTTCATTTGTTTTTAAGCATTGAAGAAGAGTTAAAAAAAATGGACTATCTCTTTTTCTTTAATGCCAATTATACTTTTATACAACCTATTACACAAGAAGAGTTGCTGCCAAATGCCAATGAACTTTTTTTAACCGCACAAATTCATCCGGTTGCCTATCACAAAAAAAGAAAGGACTTTGACTACGAAACCAACAGTAATTCAACTGCTTATATAGCACCTACCGAGGGACAACATTATTATGCCGGTGGATTAATAGGCGGCAGAACTCCCGAGTTTTTACGGCTGTGCAAAGTGTTAAAGACAAATATCGACAAAGATGCTGAAAATAATATAGTGGCAGTATGGCACGATGAATCGCATATCAACTATTTTTTTTCTGATAAAACGCCTAAAAAGCTTCACCCTGGTTATTGCTACCCGCAAGGCTGGTATTTGCCTTTTGAACAAAAAACACTACTGCTCGATAAAAATAAATTTGGCGGACATGGCTTTTTGAGAAATGAAAATAAGGAACAAAAGTCATCACGACTTAAACCATTTCTGTTTAAAACCAAATTAATGGCAAGAGGAATCATTTATAAAATACTAGGTTTTTCATTTCTTTAGTTTAAAACAACTAAATTCATAAATAAATACTCTTAAACTTTTAAACACACAAACTATAAACTCTCAAACTCATTAATTCATTATCCCACCAATTGATAAAAATACTACTCTCCGGCGGCTTAGGCAATCAAATGTTTCAATATGCATTTGGGAAGCAACTGGCTATGCAAAATAAAACGCAGTTGGTATTGGCTTTATCCTATCTCCAGAGCAAATTGCCATTTAAAAAATGGTCGACTCCCATGCAGTATGAGTTAGATATTTTTGATATAAATGCCAAAACAGAACCCATCTTTTTCCAAAAAGATTTTCTGTATCCTTTTGCAAAATTGGAGCATTTATGGAGAG